>JAFGUL010000165.1 GCA_016938535.1 Candidatus Delongbacteria bacterium | reverse complement strand
ATACCTTGATGTCTCGGAAGACAAAAAACATTATTTGTTCCTGGAAGGCGGAAAGGGAGGATGGGGGAACGCTCATTTTAAGACCGCGACAAGGCAGGCTCCCAAATATGCTCAGAGCGGATTGAGCGGTGAAGAAAAGCATCTGATCCTCGAGCTTAAAGTTCTGGCCGATGTTGGACTCGTTGGATTCCCTAACGCGGGAAAATCAACTCTGCTCTCCGTACTTTCCAACGCAAGGCCGAAAATAGCGGATTATCCTTTCACAACACTGTTTCCCAATCTGGGGATAGTAAAATATGAAAATTATAAAAGTTTCGTTATGGCCGACATTCCGGGGCTGATCAAGGGCGCAAGCGAAGGAAAGGGCCTCGGTCTCAGATTCTTAAAGCATATAGAAAGAACAAAAGTTCTTGTTTACCTCATCACAGCTGATTCGGAGGATTATAAAAAAGATTTCAAAGTGCTTCAGAACGAACTTTTTACATACAGCGATATTATGCGGGAAAAGCCGTTCATTGTCATTATGTCCAAAAAAGATCTGCTTGAAAAACCGTATAAAGGGAAGTTTTTCGATCACAAGATATCGTCATTCAGCAACGAAGGACTTGAAGAACTTAAACTCATGATAGCTGAAAAGATAAAAGAGACTGAAACACCTGTTCCGGTCTGGGAAAGATAAAAAAAATCAAAATATATTAAGGGCGTGTCACGATTTGACACGCCCTTTGTGTTATTTTTCCAAAAAACATTGGAGGAAAAGTGACAGCGGATATGTTCAGAGAAATTGTAAAGCTTGAATCGGTGAAGAATATTACAAGTGCATCGATCAATAAACTTCTGTCGGCATGCAGAACAGCGGAAGAATGCAGGGAATTACCGGATGAAGAGCTTCAGATCAGCGGGATATCGGTCAACGGGATAGTGAGCCTGAGGAAAGCCGTATTCGACGATTCTGTGTACCTCGATCAGATGGAAATGCTCAATAAGTTCCAGGATTACGGGCTGGTGACGGTATTTGACGAAGGCTACCCTGACAATCTGAAGAACATCTATGATCCGCCCCTGTACCTTTTCTACGAAGGTGTGCTGAGCGAAAAGGACGACATATCCGTAGCCGTAGTGGGCTCAAGGGCCGTGACGAAGTCCGGAGCGCTGACGATAGGCAGGCTTTCAAGGGAACTCGCGCAGGCTGGATATGTTATCGTCAGCGGGCTGGCGATGGGGGCGGACACGGTCGCGCACAAGGGCGCGCTGGAGGGGGGAAAAAGGACGGTCGCGGTTCTGGGCTCAGGCATTGACTGCGGGGTTAATCTGGAAAGCAGGGCTGTGCGGAGGTCTATAGCAGAGTCGGGAGGAGCAGTTTTTTCACCTTTCCTGATTGGCACGAAACCGACGACCTACACTTTTCCCGCAAGGAACCGCGTTATAAGCGGAATAAGCCTGGGCGTACTGATCGGGGAAGCTAAAAAAGATTCGGGCTCGCTTATAACGGCCAATTTTGCGCTCGAGCAGGGCAGAGAGGTGTTCGCCATTCCGAACGAGATATTCAGACCTAAGTTCGAAGGAGGGAACAATCTTATAAAAACAGGTCAGGCAAAACTTGTCATGTGCGTCGATGATATTATTGATGAGATGCCCGATCGGGTAAAGAACAGAACTTCGGATAAAGTCAGGGCGGTCGAGGAAAAACTGATATCGTTCACAGACGACATCGAAGAAAAAATATTCAGTCTTCTCATTGAAGACTCAAAGAGTATCGACGAGTTGTCGGATGAATTGTGTCTGGATACCGGACTGCTCATGAGCAAACTCTTCATGCTCGAAATGAATAAATTCATCGTAAGGGGTCACAACAATATATTTTCGGTAGCAAGAAAATAAACAAATATATATGACTTGATTTTGTAAAGATTTATCTTTAACTTAAAATAAAAAATCATGAGGATCAGAAAATGAGGAAATTGATAATCATACTAATCATAGCAGCCGCACCCGTTTTTCAGTATTTAACGGCCGGTGTAGACGAAGTTCTTTCTTTTATGTCCAAGAAGAACGTAGAAGGGTATATTAAACCTCTGGTTACTTCTCTCGGAGTCGGTCTTAATTCAGGGATGTACCATAATGCAGAAGTATCAGAAAAAATATCCGGCGGATTTTCCATGAGAGCTCTGATCATCTTCATTCCGGAGGATCAGAAAAGCTTTACGCCTTATCTTCCGGCCGGATACACTTCCGGATCTACGAGTACCGTTTACGGCGGAGATCCCGGTTACGCTTACGGAACAGGAGGTTTTGTTTCTTACCCGGGCGGTTTTGAAGTGGATAATCTTCCAATGGGTTTTCCACAGATGACCCTGGCATGGAAGGGAACAGAGCTGTCAGCCAAATTCATTCCTACCCAAAAAATAGGTACAGAGAGAGAGGAGTTTTACTTCTATTCGTTCGCGATCAAGCACGAGGTTACAAGATATTTTAAAAAACTGCCCTTCGACGGCGCGGTTCAGTTCGGTATCGGGAAAATGAAATTCTCGGATCAGCTCGATTTTGATAATTTCGTCATAAATCTTATAGCGAGCAGGAAATTCGGACTATTCACGATTTACGGAGGAACCGGATTCCAGTCTACCCGGGTTGACGCGAATTATTCAATAACCGGAGACCCCGACAACGCAGATCCGGAACTGAGGGAAGCTAAGGACGTCAGCCTGACAATCAAAGGAGACAACAGCTTAGGTATTACTGCGGGGACATCGCTCAGGCTCGGCTTCTTCGTGCTGAACGCGGACTATACCTACAATTCGCAGTCCGTCATATCAACAGGTATGAGTTTTGAATTTTAACTATAAATGAGGAGAAAAAAATGAAGACCGTTAAAATTTTGGTTTTTGCTGCCGCAGTATCAGCTCTATTCTTTATGACAGGCTGCGATCAGTTCGAGGATTTTTCCGTAAACGTTCCTTTTACGGTCGCTATGACGGATTCGTCATACAGCACTACTATCACATCAAGCGAGGTCTACGACCTGGACTCGAGCTCCGTATATCAGGAATACAAGGATAAGATCAAAGATTTCAAGTTCCTGGAAGCAAAATACACTGTAACTTACGCAGAACCTGCGGATCTTAGCGGCAAGATCAGGCTTACTATGAAAAAGAACAGCTCTGCCGGTGAAGTTCTATTCGTAAAAGAATACGATTACTCCCAGGCGGATTTCGATCAGTCTTTCACCGTTGTAATGACTCAGGAAGAGATATCGCTCTTCAACTTATTCCTCGCATCGGCCGGAACGAAGATATTTTATGGTGAAGCATATGTATACGATCTCCCCGATAATAGTGATAAAAAGAAAATGACGGTTAAGATACATCTTCTGTTGAAGGCCGAGGGCGAACTGTAGGAGGTTCTTTGAAAAAGGCCGTTGTACTTCTTTCGGGGGGACTTGATTCGACCACCTGTCTGGCTGTTGCCAAAGACAGAGAGTTCGAGGTCTATGCGCTTTCTTTCGATTACGGCCAGAAGCACTCTGTCGAGCTTGAACTTGCTTCATACAACGCAGGGAAATTCGGAGTTGCGGAACACAGGATAGCGCATCTCGACCGGGAATTCTTTAAAGCTTCATCCCTCACCGATCACAGCATCAAAGTTAAAAAAGACAGCTTTGATTCTACGAAAATACCGGATTCTTATGTTCCCGCCAGGAATACTGTTTTTTTAAGCTATGCTCTGGCCTATGCTGAAACGATCGGTGCCGAAGCGATTTTCATAGGTGTTAACAGCCTGGATTATTCAGGATATCCCGACTGCAGGCCCGAGTATATCTCGGCATATCAGAAAGTCGCTGACCTTGCGCTAAAAAGTTCGGTCGAGACAGGGATCAAATTGATTATCGAAGCGCCCCTCATAAGCATGACCAAAGCTGAAATAATAAGAACGGGTAAAGGTCTCGGTGTCGATTACTCAAAAACGATATCATGTTACGAGCCTGTTTTCGGTAAGGCCTGCGGACACTGCGACAGCTGTATCTTAAGAAGGAAAGGGTTCGAAGATTCGGGTTATAAAGATGAAACAGCGTATGTTTAAATAACGAAAAGCCAAGTATGAAAAAATTATTGTTCGATCTTATCCTCATAGGTTTATTTTCTCTTTCCCAGGCTCAAAATCCCAAATTTGACAAAAAAACGGATCTCAGCAAATCTTTTAAGAACAGGTTCAAAGATTATTCGGCCGCATTGCTGATCGATCTTAAAGGCGGTAAAATACTTTTCGAACACAACGCTTATAATAAATACGAGATTGCTTCGGTTACGAAAATGATGTCTATCCTGCTTGTGGTCGAAGAGATTAAAAACGGAAAACTTTCTTTGAAAGATACCCTCAGGACATCGACTGCGGCTTCAAAGATCGGAGGGTCTCAGATTTACCTGCGGGAACACGAAGAGATGTCTGTTGAAGACCTTCTGAAATCTGTGATCATGAAATCTGCGAATGACGCTACCACAGTTCTCGCCGAGAAGATTGGCGGAGAAGGGAAAGTGCCTCTTTTCGTGAACATGATGAATTCAAGAGCAAAACAGCTGGAGATGGAGAATACGATTTTTTATTACCCTCACGGGCTTCCGCCTTCAAGAAAGAACAGGAAGAACAACAAGGGTGCGAACCTGTCGACCTGCTATGATCTTGTACTCCTTGCACAAGAGATGCTGAAACATCCTCTCATTTTAAAGTACAGTTCAAGATGGACAGACAGCGTAAGACAGGGAAAGAACAGGTTCGACCTGAGGAATACGAGCCGGCTTATAAAGGATTACCCGTATTTTGACGGACTTAAGACGGGATTCTACGATAAAGCGGGTTTCTGCATCGTTGCAACAGCCAAAAAAGATGAGGACAGGCTTGTAGCAGTAGTTCTTGGTTCCCGCAGCATGAAGGGAAGAGATAAGTTCATCAACGATCTTGTTACATGGGGATTTTCCGAACTCGAGGCCGAAAGAGCTCCCGAGCCTGTAGTAGATAAAGCCGATGCTGGGACATTAAAGTGACGAGCCCTGATAAAGGCCGGTTATATCCATATAGTCATGTATTTTTTCTTTGAACTCTTCCGCTATAACACCCCATTTTGGAGCTATGAGCTGATCCGCATGAGCTCTGGACAGATTTCTGTGTATCACAATACTTTTGTCGAGGAATGAGACTGCTTTGGAAAAGAGTTCAATGTATTTATCCATTTTAAGAGGCTCGTACCCTCCGCTGTTGTATATCCTTTCGAGTTCGGTACCTTTTATAACCTGAAGGTGATGGATCTTGATATAATCGGGCTTTAATCTGTTAATTTCGCGAAATGTTCCGAAAACCATTTCGTCAGTTTCACCCGGAAGCCCGATTATCAGGTGAACGCCTGTCAGAAAATCAGTGTTTTCTCTGATCATTTTGAACGCGTTCAAAAAGCAGGCGTAGTCGTGCCCGCGGCCGATTGTCTTGAGCGTTTCGTCGTGAACCGACTGGAGTCCGAGCTCAAGCCATACATCCCTGCCTGCGGCAGTGCTGCTCAGCATTTCCAGTAGTTCCGGGTAAATGCTGTCCGGCCGCGTAGAAAGCGCAAGCACCCTTATTTCAGGATAACTCAGTGCTTCTTTGAACGACTTTTCGAGATAATCAATATCGCCGTAAGTCGAAGTGTTATCCTGAAAATATGCCACGAACTCGTCAGTCGGGTACTTGCGCTTAACATAAGGTAATCCCTGATCCATCTGCTCCTTAACAGTAACCGCTCCTTTGATAGTCTGCGGAATGAACGAATCCTTATTGCAGAATATGCACGGCGGATCATTCGGGCAGGGAATGTGAAGCGTCAGCCCTATCTTGCCGAGTTTTTTCCCGTACCTCTCCTTCATAAAAGGCAGGATCTCAGACCAATAATAATTATCAGCTTTCTTCATAGAAGAAATGTATGAAAATTGACGGTAAATTAAAAGAATAAAATGTTTGACTAAAAAATACTTTGCCGTTATCTTATTATAAGAATTTAAATATAGAGAACGCAAAAGTAAGATCATTGTATTATTGAGGCGTAGATGATAACAGACAAGGATATAAAGTTATTAGTAGAAAGCGGCGAAGGCTACAATGTCGAATTTAAAGTGTCGGTACCTTCAAAAGTGAGAGAAATTTCTGAGGAGGTATGCGCATTTGCCAATTCAGCCGGTGGTGTCATTATTCTTGGTGTGAATGACAAAAACGAGATTAAAGGAACAACAATAGACAATGCCAAAAGAGCAGCGATTCAGAACAGTTTGGGAGAAATTACTCCTGCACTTCATGTTCAGCTTGAGATCATTGAAATAGAAGGAAAGAAACTGGGTGTGATTGAGGTCCCTTCGGGCACTGATAAACCTTATGTGCTTTCAGGTGCGATCTATGTCAGATTAGGAGCAGTGACGCAAAAGCTGACAACTGCGGAACAGATGAGGGATTTTTTCAACAGGTCAGGGAAGATTATTTTCGATGAAGCCGAGTGCTCAGAATTTGATCCAAAAAATGAAATTGACGAGATGATCATGGCTGAGTTCAGAGAGGGTGTGCCGATATCAAATACAGTAACTGACAATCAGATATTTGCAAATTTTAAAATGCTCACACTGAAAGAAAAATTCAAGAACGGTTCGGTTCTTTTCTTTGGTAAATATCCACAAAAATATTTTGATAACGCAGTTTTACGATGCGTGGCATTTGACGGTATAAATAAAAGGTTTATTGCTGATGATAAGATTTATGACGGACCTTTACTTTCACAGCTTACTCAGACAGTTTACTGGCTTAAGAAAAAGCTCGATGTCCGCTATGAGATTGAAACTCAGGGATCTGGTCCCAGACTTGAACACTGGGAAATTCCCGAAAATGTTTTCAAGGAAGCAATAATTAACAGCCTCTGCCATAGAGACTATTACGATAAAGGTACAACAATAATAGTTGAGCTGTTCGACGACAGAGTGGAGATCACAAATCCAGGCGGCCTTGCAAGTGCAATAAGCAAAGAGGAGTTCGGAACCAAAAGCTACTCCAGAAATCCGCTGATCTTTGGTCTCTTTACAAGAATGAACCTTGTAGAGCAGGTCGGATCAGGAATAATGAGAATGAGAAACCTCATGCTGAAAGCGGGATTGCCCGAACCTGAATACAAAACTGAGGGAATGTTCACTATAATAATGAGGAGACCGGATAAAGGTCAGGATAAACAGCAGGATAAACAGCAGGATAAACAGCAGGATAAACAGCAGGATAAACAGCAGGATAAACAGCAGGATAAATTAATTTCTTCTCAAGAAAAAATGCTGAAAGAAATATCATTAAACCCAAATATTACTGCATCGGATTTATCGAAAAAGATAGGTTTGCATGAAAGAAATATTTATTCAAATATTAAAAAACTAATTGATCTTGGTTTGCTTAAAAGAGTAGGCTCAAGAAAAACAGGCCACTGGGAAGTAATACAGAAATAATAAACGAGGTACGATATATGAAAAAAACAACAATATCTCTAATCTTCCTGACAGTAATAGCGGCGATCTTTTACGCCTGCTCTGAAGAAAGACTTCCGACCCACCCGCTCGATCCAGACTATTGGGATAGGGACAACATTGCACCTTCAAATCTGAATACATCTGTTTTATCCGAAACTTCAATCAAACTAACTTGGATAGACAACTCGACAGGTGAAGATGGCTTTAAAATTGATCGCAAGGTCGGTGCAGCAGGCACATGGGTAACAGACTACGCAGCAGTCGCCGCAAACGCGTTGACATGGACAGACACAGGGCTTACGACTGGCACTATATACTATTACAAAGTAAGAGCTTACTATTCAACCTATTACAGTAGCTACACAAGTGAAGTGAATTCTGCAACAATTGGGACTATGATAGAAATCCCGACTGGCAGTTTCAGCATGGGCAGCTTGGTCGACAGCGACGAGCAACCGATCCACACTGTAAACATAACAAGACCGTTCTATTTGGGGAAATACGAATTAACCCAGCAAGAATGGCTGACCACAATGGGTAGTAATCCGTCATATCGTACAGGGGATTTGAACAGACCTGTGGAGACGGTAAGCTGGTATTCAATACTTGTTTACTGCAACAAACGGAGTATAGCAGAAGGATTAACTCCGTGCTACACAATCAGTGGATCAACCGATCCCGATTTATGGGGAACTGTACCTACTTATGCAGATACAACAGTAATGTATATGTGGAGTAAAGCTCTCTGCGATTTTGCAGCAAAAGGATATCGACTTCCAACCGAAGCTGAATGGGAATACGCGGCAAGGTATAATGACGGCAGGACATGGCCGTGGGGTGAGACAGCACCGTCAAGTACCTTATGTAACTATAATTCAAATGTCGGATCAACGACGACAGTTGGCAGTTATCAGAGCGGTAACAGTAATCTTGGCTTTTGCGATATGGCAGGCAATGTTTGGGAATGGGTTTGGGACTGGGAAGCAACATATTCAAGTACTACGGAAACTGATCCAGATGGGCCTGACACAGCACAAACTTACCGTGTTTTGCGCGGGGGCAGCTTGGTCGACAGCGACGTCTTCGGTTTACGATGCGCGTGTCGTAGCTTTAAACTCACCCCCTGCTACTACGGCAGCAACATTGGCTTTCGTTTATCGAGGACCAAATAGCGTAGCTTACTCTGTGTTCTTTGGAGGAGATTTAAAGGGTATTGAAATAAAAATATTGAGGCGTATATGAAAAAATTAATTCTACTTATCCTTATAGCGATTGGGCTGGCTTACTGTGCGGACTTTAAGCTGGTTTCGTATAAGGCGGATTCTAGCGATCTTGATGCGCGGCAGAGTAATGTTATGGATGATAACGGGAACAAGACGGGTCTTTTGAAGATTCATTCTGATCAGTCGGGTTTTCTGGTGATTTCGAATCTCGGAGTTGTGGAGACGGACAAGAGCCATCCGGGTGAGTTCTGGGCGTATTTGTCGCGGGGCGAGAAGTTCATTAAGGTTTCTAAGGAGGGGTTTGCGCCTTTCGAGTTCGTTATGGAGCCTTCGATCGAATCGGACATGGTTTATGTGCTCAAACTTGCTACGGTCGGTTCGGGAAATGTTATGGATGACGGGCTTTTCAGGCTGACTTTCAACATAAATGTTGAGGGCGTTCACATCGGAAAGGACAAAGGTGCTCCTGTTCAAGTAAGCGGAAAATCTGCCGAGTTCAGGCTGGCTAAGGGTGATTATGTGTTCACTTTTATTAAGGACGGTTTTTTGGATAAAAAGGAGAACATATCGCTTAATTCGGACAGAGAGGTGAATATTGAGCTTACTCCGGGAAGCAATCGGGCTAATTTAAAGATGCCGGGGATCGTTTCTATTTCTTCTGATCCTTCGGGTGCTGAAATATTCTTGAATGGGCAGAAGTTCGGTATTACTCCGATGCAGGAATCTTTGATCGCAGGTGAATATACTATCAGCGTCAGATCGAATTTTTATTATACTCATGAAGGCACTTTTACGGTCAATGAAGGTCAGATGTTGGATCTTCCTGAGATAAAATTGAAACCGAGATTCGGTTATTATTCTCTTAAGGCGGATCAGGTTGATGCAAAGCTGTATCTTGACGGTGTTTATCTTGGAGATAAGGCTGTTCCAAAGACGAGGATAGAGAGCGGGAAGCATATTTTTAAGGCTGAAAAAGATCTTTATTATTCCGACACAAAAGAGGTTGAGTTCAAAGACGGCGATGAGATTGATGTGGATCTTGCATTAAAGCCTAATTTCGGGAAATTAATAATCAAATCCGAGCCTTCTGAAGCTGTATTGTGGCTGAACGGCAGGAATGTAGGTAAAACTCCATATATAGTTGAAAAGGCCAAATCGGGCAGATATACGGTCAAAATCACGCGGGAACTCTGGTCGGATTATGAAGATATTATAGAGGTGAGTGACTCTCAGACCGCGGAAAGAACTTTCGTTATGAATAAGAACTTCGGAACGCTGAAGATCAATGCGGATAAGTCTGAAATATTCATTAACGGCAAAAAAGAGGGGAACGGCGCGTATCAGGGAAATCTGAGTCCGGGCAGGTATGATATTGTAGCAAAAAGAGACAGGCATAAAGACGCTACAAGAGAGGTTTTTATCAACATCGGAAGGGAACAGGAAGTAAGTCTGGAGCCAGAACCGATAATGGGCAGTGTGAATATTTTTTCTGAACCTGCTGAGACGAAAGGTGCAAAGATATTTTTGAACGGGGAAGACAAAGGTAAAACTCCCGCAGTTGTTCCGCTTCTTATCGGCGATTACAAACTCAGACTGACTTACGACGGCTATCTCGATAAAAGCGAAGATTTTAGCTTGTCGGAGGGCGAAAACAAGACTCTCAGGCTTACTATGCAGACCTATGAAGGATCGCAGAAAGAAAAGCGCGACTTCTGGAAGAAACAGAAATGGTATGCGCTCGGAGCTTTTGCGGTATGGGCGGGCGCGGGCGGATATTTTTACTGGGCAGGGAACGATTATTACGACCAGTACGAATCAGCTCCGCTAACGAGCACATCGGCAGAAGTTCAGGGCTTGAGAGAGGATGCTATATCGTCGGATAAATACCGTGATATTTCATTCTCAGTCTCGCTTGCCCCGCTTGGATATTTTTTCTATTCGTGGTATAAAGAAAGCAGTTATAAATAGTAAATAGAGAGGTTAGTGATGAAAAAGGTGATGTTCTATATTATCCTAAGTGCAGTTTTCGCGGTATATGCGGAAAAGATCGTGACGATCAGCGGTGAGGCAAGTTATACCCATGGCGATCTCGAAAATAAGGTACAGGCCGAGCAGACTGCGATTACGCATGCTAAAAGGGACGCTGTAGAAAAATACGCGACAATGATAAAAAGTTCTACGGTTATCGAGAATTTTGAGCTTAAGAAGGACAGAATTGCCGCATGTTCGGTCGGGTTGTTAAAAAACACTGTATATTTGGTGAAAGAATATAGTTATCCGACATGGGAGATCAAGCTGACTGCCGAGCTTGATGAGGACGAAATGATGAAGATGCTTAAAGAGGCTTCTGAAACTTCCGAACTAACTGGCAAAATAAATGATCTCGTCGAATCAGGAATGAGTGCGGAAAAATCGTACAGGATCGGTGATGCGCTTAAGAATTACTACTGGGCATATCTACTGGTCAACTGCGATGAATACAACAGGCAGATGAAGCTCGATTCCTTCGACAAGAGACTGCTTACGGTAGCTCTTCCGGAAAGGATAAATAAGATATTTTCAGACATTAAAATAGAAGTGGCGGATATAAGATCGAAGCCGGCTGAAAAAAATGTCATTCTCAAGATCAGCTATAATGATTTCCCTGTAACGAATTTTGATTTTACATATTACACCGGTGACACATGGTCTTCGGTCAAAGCGAGGAACGGGCTGGCTCAGGTTGATCTTTTCGGTCATTCGGCGGAGAGCGTTTCAAGGCTGATGATAAGGGCGGAGTATAAATTCGAAAATCTGATAAAATTTGAAAACGATATCGTAAAAGCTCTGGAGAATCTTCAGCACTACCCGTTCCCGAATGCTTCATGGCCGCCGATAGATATAACAAAAGCTCCTGAACCTGTTGCGGCTACCGCTCAGCCAAAGGAGAGTAAAAAAATTACCATTGAAAAAGATGTTTGCCTTGAATCTGTAGTTCAGGTAGTTGAAGTGATAAAGAGCAAAAAATACCACGAAGTGAAGCATCTTTTTACAGACGCGGGTTATATTGCGTTCCAGGACCTTATCATGTACGGCAATGCTTCAATTTTACTTGATGAGACTGAACTTAAGTCCTATAAACTTAACGATCAGACAGTAGTCCGTTCAGTACCGATGTCGTTCACTTTTCCGAGAAGCGATGCCAAATTCACCGAAAATGTAGTTTTCACTTTCGATACAGATGATAAAATTGACGCACTGACTTTTTCTCTTTCTGAAATCGCGGTAAGAGATATTATGAACAGGCCTGATTCTTTCGGCACGACCGAGGAAAAAATACAGCTTGTCCAGTTCATGGAGCTTTACAAAACCGCATACTGCCTGAAACAGGCCGATTATATCGAATCAATTTTCGCCGATAACGCGCTGATAATTGTAGGCAGGGTGCTAAAGCCGGGCGAGCAGATTGACGGAATGTATGACGAGCTTGCAAAAGGTAAAAGGGTCAAATACGACAAAATGGGCAAGAAAGAGTATATGCACAGGCTCAGAGGAGCTTTCAATTCAAACGAGTTCATAAACATTAATTTCGAAGATAACACCGTCGAGAAAAAGAACAGGCAGAAGGTTTATGCTCTAGAGATCAAGCAGTATTACAATTCTACCAATTACAGTGACGAAGGCTATCTCTTTCTGCTCATGGACCTGCGCAACATAAAAGAACCGAAGATCTATGTGAGAGCATGGCAGCCCGACAGCATGAGAACCGAGGACAGAATCAAGCTCGCAGACTTCAAGATTAGTTTTTAAAAAAAAAAGAATAAAATTGTTGGATTTAAATCTAAATAGTGTTATATTATTGCAACAGCAGTTACAGTAATGGAGGTTGCAATATGAAGTTTTACGATAGGGAAGAAGAACTAAGGATACTTGAAAGCCTTTATTCACAGAGTACGGAATACGGAAAGCTTACGGTTGTTACAGGCAGAAGACGAGTCGGTAAAACTTTGCTTGTAAGAAACTTTGCTGAAAAGAAAAAGCATTTATATTTTTTTATTGCCAAGAAGGCTGAAAATCTGCTTTGCGGAGAATTTGCCGAGCAGATTCAGGAATTTACCAATCAAAAGATTTTTGGAGAGATTAGGTCATTCGCCGAAATCTTTGAGATGCTTCTAATTTATGCCAAAAATGATAGATTTGTGTTGGTAATTGATGAATTTCAGGAATTTTTTAATATCAATCCTTCGGTTTATTCGGAGATACAAAAATTATGGGACAAATATAAATTTCAGACTAAGCTTAATGTAATATTTATCGGCTCAGTATATTCTCTGATGATTAAAATATTTCAGGATAAAAAAGAACCTCTTTTCGGTAGAGCCGACAGGACACTTTATATAAAGCCTTTTAAACCTAAGGTAATAAAAGAAATTCTTTCCGATAACACCGCTTACAGTAACGAAAACTTATTTTTTCACTATCTTTTTACCGGAGGCAATCCGAGATATGAAGAAATTCTTGTAAATAACAAGCGGTTTAGTTATGATGAAATTATAGATTTTATACTGTCGCAGGATTCGCCTTTTATCAAAGAAGGAAAAAACTCTCTAATTGAAGAATTCGGAAAGGATTATGGAATATATTTTTCGATAATCGAGCTTATTTCTCAAAGCAAAACTTCACGAAGCGAAATAGAATCAATTCTTGAAAAAAGCGTAGGAGGATATCTTGACAAGCTTGAAAAAGAATATGACATCATCGCTTCTGTTAAACCCTTCGGAAGTAAAAAGAACTCAAGAACAACCAAATATTATATCAAAGATAATTTTCTCAAATTCTGGTTTAGGTTTATATTCAAATATTCATCATCGGTCGAAGGCGGAAATTTTGAATACATTAAAAAAGTGATTAATAGAGATATTTCGACTTATTCAGGAAAAATACTTGAAAAACTTTTCAGCGATCTGATAACCGATACCGGAGAATTTGGAAAGGTCGGCAATTACTGGGAAAAAGGGAATCAGAACGAGATAGATATTGTTGCCGTCAATGATATTGATAAAAAAATGCTGTTCGCAGAAGTTAAGCTTAATAAGTCAAGGTTTCAGCCTGCAAAGTTTAAAGAAAAATGCTCTGAACTTATAAAATTATATCAGGGTTATTCTTTTGAATACAAATGCTTTGATATTGGCGATATTGATAAGTATCTTTGACTTTAGAAACAACTATTGTAAGGAGTATAAATGGCAATCCTGATGAACACGGCTGTGAAACATGTTTAATTAAACCGAAATCTGTACAATTAGAGGAAAATTAAATGAAATACGAAGATCTTTTAGATATAGTAAAATCCGGAGAATTCTTTAGCACAGTCTTTTTAAGAAATAAAACTAAGAAAGAAACCGTCTATGATACAGGCATGAATATTGAAGAAATACGGAAGAAATAAGGAAAAAACTGTGGAGAAAATAATAATTGAACTGTTTGAAAAATTGGAGGAAGATCATTTCGTTGAAGTCAACAAGATGATTAAATTCTATTGCACAAAAAATCGAGAATATTGTGCAAAGCACTAAAACAATGCACAACGGGAGTGCATTAAAAAAGATTTCTTCGTATATTATAGACTTTTAAATAAACCGATAGATAAGGAATTAAATTGAAAACATCTAAAGTAAACATACAGTGCACAAAAGTAACGGCTATAACAAAAGAAAAAGACCTCCTTAAGGGGAGGTCTAATGTCTCACGCTTGATTACATTTCTTACGGATAAGAAAGAGGCTTTATCAAGCATTACAAGCATAATATACAAATATTATTATCAAAACGCAAGAGGATTTTAAATGAAATACAGTACTTTAGAATATTACATTTCACAACCAAGGCTAAAAAGATATTTAACTGCAACTAATAACTCAAAAACAAAAGCAATGAAATTGTATCAGAAGAACTTGCGTGTATCACAAGCATTTTATCCGATATTAAATCTTTTTGAAATATTCTTACGAAATGTAATAGATTACCAGATATCGTCGCATTTTGCAAATCCGAATTGGATAATAACCGAAAAAAACGGCTTTATGAATAATCCTTCTTTGTTGCCAAGCAAATATTTTTTAAAAAACAGTGTTGCAAACGCGGAGAAAACAATAGCAGGTAATAAAGGCAAGATTCCGGTAACATCCGGTAAGGTTATAGCTGAATTATCCTTTGGATTTTGGACAAGCTTATTTCAGAAATATCATTACAAATTAATTGGCGGAGTTGTTATTCATTGTTTCCCCAAAAAACCGTTAAATGTCAACAGGCATATAATTAACAACAAACTGAATAATATCAGATTGTTTCGCAACAGGATATACCATAACGAACCGATATGTTTTAATGGCAACGATATTGATTTTAGTAATGCGAAAATTATCAGGAAGGATATATATGAACTGCTTGAATGGATAGATGTAGATTTGGTAAAATACACATCTGCCTTCGATAGTATTGATAAAAAGATAAATTGAAATAATCGGAGCACAAACAATGAAAAAAACTATACTGATCCTGACAATAATCGCAACCATCGCCATAACATTCTTCGCCTGCTCGGAAGAAAGAGAGCATACGAACCCTCTCGACAGCGAATACTGGAGCAAATCCATCGATCCTGTCTCGACACTCACAAAAACCGTCGTTGACCTTGAAAATATCCGTCTGAACTGGACAATCAACCAGAGCGATTATCCTAACGGCTATAAATTCAGGCTCGACCGCAAAACCGGAACCGGCGAATGGGCAGAAAAATATAAAATCCTGCCCGGTGCAGAGTTAACTTGCACAGACACAGTTACAATAGACAAATCCTATGAATACAGAGTGTATGTATATTACGATGAAAATATATCCGACCCGAAACTACTTGCTCACGACAACACAATCCCCGCTCCAACAAATCTAACATCAACCCAGACTAGCATAACAAGCGCAAATCTTTCATGGACAGACAACAGCATAGGCGAAGAAAAATTCGAGATAGAACGAAAACTATCAACTGAATCT
>JAFGUL010000164.1 GCA_016938535.1 Candidatus Delongbacteria bacterium | reverse complement strand
CTTCAGGTCAGTCTTGTGGTTATGCTTTTGAGTATTGTATTCAATCAGCTGATCAGAAGGACGGATGATAAAAAAAGACTTTACCGGATCTCTATCTGGGTTACGAAGCTCCCTCTTTTTCTTCTTCTGTTCTTTACTCCTGAGACGAAGGGTGAAGTTTTATTCCACTACTTTTTCATCGGAATATATCTTTCATACTCTCTGACCAAACCACTTATGATGCCTCTTATGAACATGATGCTCAAGCAGAATTACAGGCCTGAGAATTTCGGAACGCTTTACAGTAAGGTGGCTACTGTGAACAAGCTGATCGTTGTGGCAGCTACTTTCGGCATCGGTTCGCTTCTTGATCATTACAGCTATTCGTTCAGGTTCATTTACCCAGCTTCAGCGGTACTAAGCATTATCGGCGGCTATATCTTTCTGAAGATACCTTACAGGGACAGATCGGTCAGGATAGAAAAGACCCTTGTGAAAAGTCTTATCGGTTCGGTAGGTGACATGGCGGATGTTGTAAAGAAAAACAAGCCTTATAGAGATTTTGAGATAGGATTCATGTTCTACGGATTCTCTTTTATGATAGCTTTTCCGGTCATGACGATATTTTTCGACAGCGTTCTCGACCTTAATTATTCATCTGTAGCGTTCTATAAAAATCAGGCAACTCTGCTTTCTCTTGTAATACTTCCGTTCATGGGCGGTTACATAGGCAGGACTGACCCGAGGAAATTCGCAATAAGTACTTTTCTGTCGCTTATGATGTTCCTTCTATTCCTTGCCGCTGCCGTTCACTGGCGGACTAATTTTGAATTCCTTGGTATCCAGATATATTATTCACTTCTGATCGGTCATTTATTTCTGGCTGTATTCTTTGCGATGATGCTTTTGTTGTGGAATATCGGAAGCGCTTACTTTTGCGACGGGGATGATGTGAGCACATATCAGTCAATTCATATCTCACTTACGGGATTAAGGGGTATGATAGCCCCACTTATCGGTGTCGGAGTTTATCAGTATATAGGTTTTTTTAACACATTTATCGTGGCTTCACTTTTTGTTGTATTTTCAGTGTTTTTTATGTACTATTCCATGAGAAAATATCCCGATCACAACGGAAGGTAAGTTCCAATGCGTTTTTCACTTTTAATAATTTTTCTGATATGCAGGTTTTTATTGCCTGCGACCGTTTCCGGTTTCGTGACTGATTCAGGAACGAACGAAGCAGTAAATGACGCGAATGTAACAATTGAGAACTCCAAGCTTGGTTCTGCTACGAACATCAACGGTTATTTCGTTATTTCGAATGTACCGGGAGGTAAAGTCACCGTTATTGCGACGATACTGGGTTACAAGCCCTTCAGGCAGGAACTGGTCTTGAGGAGCAATGAATCAAGAAGGATAGAGATCAAGCTTGAGCAGGAGGTACTTGAGCTTGAGGCCATTCAGATAAAAGTCGAGGCGGAAGAGCATCAGGACGAGGCTATGAACATCAGGACAGGTCAGCTTAAGCTTAAACCTAGAGACATAAAGACATCAGCAACATTTATTCAGCCGGATCTTTTCAGGACTATTCAGATGCTGCCCGGTGTAGTTTCCGTGTCCGATTATTCGACAGGTTTGTATATCAGAGGGGGCAACAGCGATCACAACCTTATCCTGTACGATCAGATCACGGTTTATAATCCTTCACACCTTTTCGGAGTGTTTTCATCTTTCATAACGGATGCTTTAAGGGATTCCAAACTGATAAAATCTGCTTATCCCGCGGAATACGGCGGAAGGCTGGGTTCTGTACTTGATATAAGAAGCAGGGACGGGAACAAGGAACGATATGAGGGGAATCTTTCTCTTTCTCTGTTTGCCGGAGAAGGAGTGCTGACGGGCCCGTTATACAAAGGCGGATTTCTCCTTGCCGCGCGCAGGAGTTATATCGATCCGATCCTTGAGATGCTGGGGGACGAATATCCTTCATATTATTTCTGGGACGGGCAGGGACAGGTATATCAGGACCTGGGCGCGGATGACAGACTGATATTCAGTACCTATACCGGTTCAGATAATCTTAGCTTCAGACAGTTCGATATGGACATGACATGGGGAAATGAGACTTATGCGCTCAGATGGAGAAGGGTTTTCTCGCCAAAACTTTATTCAAACACTAAACTTTCATATTCGGCTTTCAATATAGGTATGGATGCATTCGGTTCCATCAAATATACTAACGAGATTGGTGATATATCTTTAAAGAACACCACAGAATATTTTGCCGCGAATGACCTTGTTCTCAGATCGGGATTTGAAATTCAGAGATTCTTTATAAGTTTCGATCAGTCCTTCGGAGAAAATAAGCTGATGGATATAGAAGGAAGTTATTACATTTATTCTCTGTTCTTTGACGGCACAAAAACATGGAATTCAAAATTTACATTTAAACCCGGCCTCAGATTTGAGTACAATCCGATACTGAACGATGCTCACAGGATAATACTTTCTCCGCGGATCAGCCTTAAATATATGCTTCCCGATTTTAGTTCTGTTACCTTAAGCGGCGGGAGATATTACCAGAATCTTTTTACTGTACAGCAGGAAAATCAGTCCCTTCAGATTATCGACAACTGGTTCCCTATAGATGATTCTGTAGATCCCGGAATCTGCGATAATTTCGCGCTGGGATATGAGACAACCCGAAGGATATTCGGAGGGGATTATAAATTCACGGTCGAGGGATATTACAAATACATGCAGAACCTTCAGAACTGGAAAGAGACGACTTCATCAGCTGACGATTATATCGAGGAAATGGATATCGGTGAATATTTTGTCAACAGTTATGCACATGCCTATGGAATAGAGTTCATGGCGGAAAGACAGCTGGGTAAGCTCAACGGTAATATCTCATACACTTACGGTAAAGTTAAAAAAACTATAGACGACAAGATTGAGGAAAACGATACTTTTGATGCCCACTGGGATGTGCCGCACAGCTTCAAGTCATCCTTAACTTATCATCTGAACAGGAACTGGAGTTTCGGGACCGCGATCGCCTATACTTCAGGCAGACCTTATACCGAGAATATAGGTTACTACATTGAGATATCCGAGACTGGTCAGGAACGCATAATCGCACTTAAAGGGGACAGGAACAGAATGAGATATCCCGATTATTTCCGCTGGGATATAAGTGCCAACTATACATGGTATTACAAAAACGGATCAAAGCTTCTTCTGAATTTGAGTGTTTTGAATCTGACGGACAGGGAAAATGTTCAGTCGTATATTTATGAAGAAGATGAGGACGACCACAGGATAAACAGATCTGCTTTTCCGATGCTTCCGATACTGCCGTCAGTGAGATTAAGTTACAGCTTTTAGGAGATTTCAGATGAATTTGAAAAATATGATACGGACACTGATATTTGTTGCGGCTGTATTGCTTATCATCTCGTGCGAAACAGGCAAAACCACCGGTTATGATGAAAAACTTACACTTTTCTGTTATGCAAAAGCGGATTCTGTGATCGACAGTCTTTACCTTTCACGCACAGGTGGAGTGAACGAGGCGATCAGCTTTGAAAACCTTGGAATCAGCGGAGCGGTCATAAACCTTTTTGAAAAACAGGCGGAAAATGAAGAATATGCTCTAATTGGTGATCTGACCGAATATCCTGACAGGAAAGGGATATATTACCTGCTGAGGAGTGACTTTCCCGGAGGATTTCAGGAAGGATATTTTTATAAATTAGAAGTATCTCATGCAGATTACGATGATATTTACTCCGAGACGGTTTGTCCTCCTGAACTTTTGGACATCACTGTAAAAAATTCTGAAAATGACATAGAAATAGCTTCAATCAATGAAGATCCTTCAGCCGTTGATACTGTTTATTATAGAAGAGGCACCGGGTTTGATGATATTAAGCTTATCGAATGCAGATTTGACTCGCTGCCTGTTCTAACAGAAGAGAGGATGGCTTCTTTCAGGATCGTTCCCGATGAGATCTGCAGGCTTGACACGGCTTTCTGGCTCGAAGACACTACGAAAACTGTCTGGGAAGATTATCCTTTTGAGACAAGAATTTTTAAAAACAAGAATAATTACGGAAAAGAAACTGCGGATTACTACCTGAGGACCATGCCTGTTTACTGGTATATGTTCTATCACGGGGGGCCGCATACCGTAATCTTTTCTTCAACTGACAAAGCATTCAGACAATTCATCGAATCCTTTGCCGGGGGAGAAGAAAGATATACCAATGTTGTCAACGGTACAGGACTGTTCTCCCTGAGCAATTCTTCGTCAGACCGCAGCAGATACAGAATTCATGTGATATCCCTTGAAGATAAATATCCTTAAGCAATGAGTGATGTTGACTTTACAGGCGATAAGAGTTATATTTACCGCTCTTTGAAAGCGAACGGAGATGTGGCCGAGCGGCTTAAGGCGCACGCCTGGAAAGCGTGTTTCCGCAAGGAAACGTGGGTTCGAATCCCACCGTCTCCGCAATGAAATAGTCCTGCACCCATAGCTCAACTGGATAGAGTACCTGGCTACGAACCAGGCGGTTGGGGGTTCGAACCCCTCTGGGTGTATAAAAAAAGACCGGCATTTTCCGGTCTTTTTTTACATGACCTTTCTGAGTTTCAGGTCAGGAAAAAGTCTATACTATCTTCACCCGCCAAAAGACCCACTCTCCAGATCAGCGATCGAGTCATGTGGCAGACTTTTTCCTGAACTGATCTCAGAAAGTCTATACTATCTCCACCCGCAAAAAGACCCACTCTCCAGATCAGTGATCGAGTCATGTGGCAGACTTTTTCCTGACCTGATTCTCAGAAAGTCTATACTATCTTCACCCGCCAAAAGACCCACTCTCCAGATTAGCGATCGAGTCATGTGGCAGACTTTTTCCTGATCTGATTCTCAGAAAGTTTTATAGGACTATACTATCTTTAACATCTTTAATGTCTGTAATGACTTACTCTTCTTCACCTTCATTTGAGCCGTCGTCCTTATATGCAGAATAGATCTTGAACGATACAAGAAGACAGATCGCAGAGAAAACCGCACCGAGGCTGAAAACCGAATACGGCTCATAGTTTATCCACAGCCATCCCGCGAGTACAGGGATAATGATCTTTGAGAACTGATTCAGACGGGTATAGATCAAAAGATTAGATCTCTGCTCGTTCTGTGTGGCAAAATAAGAAATAAAACTCTTTATCGAGTTGTCAAAAAGTGTAGTAATACCGTAAACTGCGAGCAGAGCAAGAATAATAAACCCTGTGTATTCCCATTCCGTGATCATAGGCATGAAAGCGATGAAAATAAAGAACAGAAATGTAACACCGTATCTGATCTTCATAGTGAAATCTTCACCTTTAGCCTTCATTATCTCAACAGCCTTATGCCTGAAAAAGAAAGTCAGTGCAGAGTGTGTAAGAAATATAAGACCTATATATCCAAGGCTCAGATTGTATCTCTTAACCAGAAGAAATATTCCAAAAAGCACCATTATCAAATTCATGGAAGATGTAAAAAAAGTCAGAATATAGAAGTTAAAGAACTTTCCCCTGATAATAAGTTCAACATTGTCCTTAAATGATTTCGTAGCCGTAGCTTTACTCGTGCCCATAACACCGGCAACAATAAGCGGAAAACCCAGAATAGAATAATAAACTATGTAGGAATAGTCAAAACTGAAAAATCCAACTATGGAGATCAGAAAATATCCGAGGGCAGTTCCGGCGAGAGAATATGCGGTGATCTTTCCGAGAAAAACAGCGGTTATCTGACTGTCTGTGCTGTGTTTGATCAAAGAATCTCTGGACGATTCGAAATAATTATAGGTTATAGAGACAATAAAAGCAAGAAAAGCCATATTTACCGCAAGAATATTATCGGGGTTCAGAATATTGTAAAGCGGTTTTATCAAAAATATTTCAGTGCCTGAGAATCCGGTCAGGATCACTGCCGTTCCCGCAAGTGCAACAAGAACTCCCTGAAGCCTCGATTCCGAAATGTATCCGAGCAGTATAGAAATAATAAATCCGAAAATGACGGACAATTCCTTAACAGACCAGACAATACCCATGTCGAACGCACTGAAATTTAATTCTTCAACTGAGAAATTAGTGGCCATCGCTATCCATCCCGATATTCCGAAAGCGGCAATAAATGAAAGCCATGCTGCGATTTTTATCTTCGGATTTGTATCGTCCTCGAATTTGAAATAAGTGAATAAACTCATCTTAATATCCTTTGATTAGTTTTTCTTTTCTTCATTTTTTTTGAATACGATAACCTTTTTGCCGTTTTTGTCGTAACCGAACTCCAAAGTAGCTGAATCCGAATAAAGTTTAAGCTTGTCATGAAGAGCATTAAGAGTTTCCGACAGATCCGAAAGACCGTTCTTAACATCTTCGGATGCAGTTTCTCCTGTGTTCTTTTCGAGCCTGGCAAGATGATCTCCGGCTTTGTAGATCAGATTCTCGAAATCGTGATGAACCGTATTTATCATGGTCATGATCGTTTCTACGATAGCCGATCTTTTGATCTCGCGCTGATTCTGCAAAAGTTCCTGATTGCGTTTCTCGAACTCCTTCTGAGCTTTTAGCAGTTCCGTTGTACGCATTGAATTTTCGAGCTGAAGTTCGTAGAGTTTCTTATATTTGCTGGACTCGTTAGCCGCTCTTATTGAAGTTTCACCGAGCCTTTCCGCGATAGTTTTTCCAAGGTTCTTCTGAATTGCAGGGATGATCTCATAAACCTTGTAAAAGTTTTCGGTGTTAATAAAAATGATCTTACAGATAGAGCTGAAACAGTAAACATTGGCGGCTCTTTTCTTGTTGCTCACCAGCGCAAGTTCACCGACGAATTCATTTTTTGCGCAGTAGTTGAGAATGATCTCCTTGTTCTCTTTATCTTCCGTCTTTTCCTTCATAGTCGTCTTTTTGATAACTACTGAACCCTTAAGTATCAGATAAATACCGTCAGGATCTGCGTTCTGCTCGATTATCAGATCATCCTTCTGGTATTCTCTGATTTCAAAAAATGAAGGATCAAGTTTCTGAAGTTCATCACTGCTTATGCCTTCAAATAACAGACTTCTGCTTAAATATTCAAGTATTTTTTCCGAAAGCATATTCCCCGCTCGTTCTCTTAATTTATCTTCATCGTATAAATTAAACAATAACAGCACAAAAATCAATAAGATTATTTCATTACTTTCGGATTTGAGAAAAATGTGTTAAATTTAATACCGGAGAAATTAAAACAGGATTCAAGTATGTCAGAAATTATTGGCTGGATAGAGGAAGTTGTAGGAATTGATCACAATATTCAGCTAAAGATACTGTATTCGATCATTGCCTTTATAATCATATATTTTCTGAACTACACCGTAAATATTCTGATCAGAAGAAAAACATCGGACCTCAAAAGCGTTTATATGTGGAACAAAACTTTAAGCTATTTCAGGATGTTCATTCTTGTTGTAGTACTTTTGAGGATATGGTTCGAAGGCATTGGAGAGATGGGAACTTATCTCGGACTGCTGTCTGCCGGTATAGCGATCGCCCTCAAAGATCCGCTTTCAAATTTCGTAGGATGGATATTTATTTTATGGAGAAGACCTCTTGAACTTGGGGACAGGGTAGAGATAGGAGGCAATAAGGGCGATGTTATAGATATCAGGATATTTCAGTTCACTCTTATGGAAATAGGTAACTGGGTGGATGCCGATCAGAGCACGGGCAGAATTATTCATATTCCGAACGGGACGCTTTTTATTTCACCGTTAGCCAACTACAACAAAGGTTTTGAGATGATCTGGAACGAGATCGGCGTGCTGGTCACTTTCGAGAGCAACTGGGCAAAAGCTAAAAAGATACTTCTCGACATTATAACAGAGCTTAATCAGGGAAAAGAGAAGACAGCTATGGAAAGGATCAGGAATTCTGCCCAGAAATTCATGATATACTACAAAAACCTGACACCGATCGTTTATACGAAAGTGCTCGACAGCGGAGTAATGCTGACTCTCAGGTATCTTTGCGAACCGAGGAAGAGGAGGGGTGCTGAGAACGATATATGGGAAAGAATACTCCTTGAATTCGCTAAGCATGACGATATAGATTTCGCATATCCGACCACAAGATTCTATAACAACAAAACCGAAGGTAAAAAAGCGGAGAGAACCGCTGACGGGGGAGAAATAAATTGAAAACCGCAATTGTTTACATTTTACTGATACTGACAGCGCTCAGTTACTGCGCAAGCACAGGGAACTATTATGTACTTTACGAGAATTTTAACTACGAAAGACCGACTGCACTTTCATCGAGCACCGGGGCATATTTGCTGGATTTTCTGCCGGTAGATCTTGACGATCTCGACAACAGGATGAAACTGATCGTTTCAGGTTCAGTTTTCGTGAAGCAGGAAGGAACATTTTACGGCAGAGATGTCAAGAATGGTGAAAATGTAGATCTTCTAAAGAACTTCAGCGTTATCTGGAACCACAAAAAGGATTTCATGCCGTTCATTTCCTATCACACCCCCTACAAAGCAGTATTGAATGTGAGCGAAAGAGAGGAACTGATAAAAAAAAGGGACGCTTTATCTGTGGGTATAATATCTGACCTTGAAGGTCATCAGATAGGAATGTCCTTTGATGCACTGATGTCTTCTTATACCGTAAATCAGCTTGATCCCGTGTCTGAAAGAATTTATTCTAGAGCAGGTTTTTCAGCCAGGATATTCATGAACAAAAAAATGAACAAACGGTCATCAATGTTCTTAAGCGTAGTTTCACCTTCTTTCTGGGAATTCGATTACGGTGATCATGCCGTCAATCCCGATTATGTGTATTTTGACAGGTTTTATTCTTCGACAGGTTTCAATTATAAGAACAAAAATTATTTTGCCGTCTATTCCTTTGTCTATAAGAATTTTAAGACAGTTTACGATAAGGATGACGGCAGACAGCTGACTTATCCGTGGGTGGCTGAGCATAATTTCATTCTCGGTTACAGGATCGACAAGAACATAAAGCTTTCTGTTGATTACCAGATCCTGCCGTCAGTATTCACTTCGAACATGCCCGACATAGGCAAGACTGTCAGGCATACTGTCGGTGTTTTTGCCGGAATAGATTTGGGAAGCATGGCCCTAAATTTCAGGTACAGCGACAGTAAGATGTTCTCACCCGAAGAAGTCGGAAGGGTTTTATTCCAGGTCGATATGATCTATATTTACAAATAAAGACGGGATAAATATGATTACCACCGCAGAGATCAAAATACTTAATACCGGAGAGAAAATTCAGGTTCCTGCCGGAACAACGCTCTCATATTTGGCAGATAAGACTGATCACGGTCTTCAATATCCTGTAATTGCGGCATTGGTCAACAACACTCTAAAAGAACTTTCGACCCCGGTCATAAGCAGCTGTGAGGTAGAATTTATTGACAGAACGAGCCCGAACGGACTGAGTGTTTACATTAGATCTCTGATCTTCGTTCTGTGTAAAGCAGTGAGCGATCTTTATCCTAAATCGAGACTCTATGTACTTCACAATATTTCAAAAGG
>JAFGUL010000163.1 GCA_016938535.1 Candidatus Delongbacteria bacterium | reverse complement strand
TTCAAGCTCCTTTCCAAGCACGGGAGACCGTTCCCTTTCGAAAACGACCCATCGGTCTTTCTCCATGGTAAGTGTACTTTAGGAGATAAGACTTCAGAACTTTGTTTTATTTTAATTTCCGGATTATTCCGGACGGCCTAAATGTAAATTACACATTATATAAAGTCAAGCAATGAATTATTACAAAAAAATCGAAGTTTCTAAAGTCTGTGTATGACACTGGTCGCCACGCCCCAGATCTCGAATTCAGTGCCTTCTTTTATTTCTATCGGATCATAGGCGGGATTTTCAGGAATGAGCCTTATTTTTCCCTTCTGCCACGAAAGTCTTTTTACGGTAAAATCCCCGTTAATTACAGCGACGACTATCCTGTTGTGCTTTGCTTCGAGAGACCTGTCAACGATAAGTATATCTCCCGAATGAATTCCTGCCCCTGTCATAGAATCTCCGGTGATCTCAACAAAAAAAGTAGCTGAAGGGTTCTTTATCAGGTATTCGTTCAGGTCAAGGGCTTTTTCCATGTAATCGCTTGCGGGAGAAGGAAATCCCGCGGAAAGTTTTTCCGTGTAGAAAGGCAGTGCTGTTTTTTTACCGGTCGCTGCAGGAAATATTTTTGAAACATTTTTTACATTGATCTTCATATTGTGAATATAAGTAATTTTATCAATTAGGCAAAATAAATTATTAATGAAAATGTTTGCCTTAACATAAATCTGTGTATATATTTAAAATAAGCGTTAAAACGGGACTGGAAATGATAAAAAGTAATCTTGAATACATTAACAAAAAGATCACGGAAATCTGCAAAATGACCGGCCGTCAGAGGAAGGATATTACTCTTGTCGCGGTATGTAAGACATTCCCTGTATCGTCCAATCTTGACGCGATCAATGCGGGTCAGTTCGATTTCGGCGAGAACAAAATACAGGAACTTGTCAGGAAGAGATCTTATCTTTACCTTAACGGAATGACAAAAACCCGCTGGCATATGATAGGTCATCTTCAGACGAACAAGGCAAAACAGGCAGTCCTTAATGCTGATCTTTTCCACTGCCTAGACAGCGTGAAGCTTGCAGGTAAGCTAGACGAAGAATGCGGAAAGGCCGGACGTGACCTTGAATGCCTCATCCAGATCAATTCAAGCGGAGAGAGCAGTAAATCCGGCATAAAT
>JAFGUL010000162.1 GCA_016938535.1 Candidatus Delongbacteria bacterium | reverse complement strand
TGAAAAAGCTGGTCAGTTAATGAAAGTAGAGAAAAAAGGAAGAACAGCGGTCATAACGATCGGAGGCGACCTCAGAGATAACGATTCCAGAGATTTTGTGACAGCCGTAAAAGATCTGATCTCTGAGGATTTTAAAAGGTTTACGATTGACTTTTCGGGTGTGGATTTCATAGAATCATACAGCCTGTCAAATCTTATAATCCTGTGCGACAGACCTGAACTGGACTTCACATTCAAGAATACCGGCGGCCCTCTGATGAAGATATTCGACGTGATAAACTTCAAAAACAGGGTTCTTTTCGAATAATTTGGCATAATTTATAACTTGACATTACACATAAGCTAAAATAAATTGCATCCGCTTTTGAATTAAAAAAAGGAGCTGAAATATGGCTGCCGTAATAGGAATCAGACACGAAGACAAATACGAACTTGAAAGAAGGGTTCCGCTTGTTCCCGAAGATGTTAAAAAGCTGACTGACACAGGCTTAAAGATCATAGTCGAGAAATGCGGAAAGAGGATTTTTAAGAACGATGAGTATAAAGCCGCCGGAGCGGTTCTTGCTGACAACATGAATGACGCCGATGTGATCTTCGGGGTAAAAGAGGTCACAATCCCCTCTTTCGAAGAGAACAAAACTTACGTGTTCTTCTCCCATATAATCAAAGGCCAGAAATATAATATGCCTATGCTGAAGACTATGATCGAAAAGAAAGTCAATCTAATTGATTACGAAAAAGTGGCTGACGACAAGAACAGAAGGCTGATATTCTTCGGTAATTTCGCAGGACTTGCCGGAATGATCAATTCCATATGGTCGGCAGGCTTAAGGTACCAGTATCTGGGGATAAGCACACCTTTCCTCAAGCTAAAGCAGGCAAGAACATACAATTCACTGCTGGAGGCCAAGGAGGTCCTGAAGGACATCTCAAAAGATATCGGGAAGAACGGTCTTCCTGAAGAGCTCTGCCCTTTCGTTGTTGGCTTCACAGGTTACGGAAATGTGTCAAAAGGCGCACAGGAGATATTGGATATTCTTCCGCACGAAGAGATCACTCCGGAAGAACTGCAAGACCTGAAAAATTCAGATTACTCGACCAAAAAGATATACAAAGTGATATTCAAAGAAGAGCATCTTTCGGAACATAAGGAAAACAAACCTTTCGAACTTCAGCACTACTATAATAATCCCGGTGAATACAGAAGCATATTCGAACAGTATATTCCGGAGATGAGTATCCTGATGAACTGCATGTACTGGTCGCCGGAATATCCGAGGATAGTAACTAAGGATTATCTTGAAAAGAATTATTCTGAGGATTTCAAGCTTAAGGTCATCGGGGACGTAACCTGTGATGTCAACGGTTCAGTTGAATGTACTGAAATGGGTACTCACATTGACGATCCGATCTTTGTCTATAACACGGAGAAAAGAACTTTCGAGATGGGACATGAAGGTAAGGGCCTTCTGATGATGAGCGTGGACATTCTGCCCAGCGAACTTCCGAGAGAATCTTCCGGTTTTTTCAGCAAAGCACTATATCCGTTCGTAAAAGCAATAGCGGAATGCGATTTCAGTAAACCTTACAGCGAAATTGAACTCCCTTCTGAGATCAAAAAGGCTCTCATCCTTTTGAAGGGCGAGTTTACACCGGACTACAAATATATTCAGAACTATCTAAAATAAACGGAGAACAAAATGAAAAAAGTACTGATCCTGGGAGCAGGAATGGTCGTAAAACCGATAGTGAGATATCTTCTCGACCACAATTTTGCAGTTACAGTAGCAACAAGAACAAAATCTAAAGCCGACGGGATGATAAACGGTCACCCGAACGGTACTGCGGTAGCTTGGACAGTCGAAGACGAACAGACTCTGGACAAAATGGTTTTAGAACATGACCTCTCTGTCAGTCTACTTCCCTATGCGCATCATGTCATGGTAGCAAAAATGTGTATCAAGCACAAAAAGAACATGGTCACAACTTCTTATGTTAAGCCTGAGATGATGGCTCTTGATCAGGCTGCCAAAGACGCAGGGATCATCATTCTTAACGAGCTGGGACTTGACCCGGGTATAGATCACATGTCGGCTATGAGAATAATCGATCACGTTCACAACAAGGGCGGAAATGTTGAGGAATTCTACTCCTTCTGCGGAGCGCTGGTAGCTCCGGAAGTTGAAAAAAATCCTTTCAATTACAAGTTTACATGGGCACCCAAGGGCGTTGTAATGGCCGGCAATAATGACGGAAATTATCTCCGCCACGGCGCAGTTAAATATATTCCGACTCAGGACCTGTTCAAGAACCCGATCAAACTTGATTTCCCCGAAGTCGGACCGCTTGAAGTCTATCCGAACAGAGATTCGGTACCTTATGTCAAACTTTACGGAATTCCTGAAACTAAAACAATGTTCAGAGGAACCTTCAGGTATGACAGATGGTGTGAGAATATCGACGCTATGAAAGCCTGCAATCTTCTTTCTTATGACAAAATTGACCTCAACGGGAAAACTTATGCAGATATGATGGCAGCTCTTATCGGAACGGGCAGTGCTGAAGGAATAAGGACTTCCGTAGCTAAGCACATCGGCATCAGCCCTGATTCACGAATTCTTGACGCTTTCGAATGGCTCGGCCTTTTCAGCGGTGAAAAGATCGGCAGGACTGAAGATTCACCTTTCGAGGTAGTTGCGGATCTTATGATTTCAAAAATGATGGTTGGTGAGAAAGAAAGAGATATGGTGGTTATGCAGCATACTTTCCTCGCCTCATATCCTGACGGGAAAAAAGAAGTAATAAAATCCAGAATGCTTGATTTCGGGACTCAGGAAACTGACACTTCCATAGCAAGGACTGTAGCTCTCCCTGCGGCAGTCGGAGTTAAGATGATCCTTGACGGTGAGATATCAGAAAAAGGCGTTCACATTCCTGTACTGCCCGGCATCTATAATCCTATACTAGACGCTCTTGAACACATGGATATCAGAATGGTAGAAGAATACGGACTTCCGGAATCGGAGACTATAAAGTAGATCATTGTTACTGATTTCTTAAAAGGGGCCTAATCGAAAGCCCCTTTTTTTATCCGATTTATATTTTGATTTTCGTCCGTTAAGGATTTATATTGAACATGTTTAATTCTTCGGACAATTTAAATGAGAGCTTCGCTGATACTCCTGATATTGACAATAAGTAATTTCTTCCTGATTTATTCTGAAAGTTCATCACCGGATTCGCTTGATAACAAAGAAAAGGACCTTATAATTCTTCCTTTCGGATTCTACACCAGCGACACCAGCGTAGCGCTCGGACTTTTCTCCCAATATAGATTTCATGAAAAGAACAAAATATTCGGCAATATGATATATACTTTCAAAAACCAGCTGATGCTGTTTTTGATCACCGACATACATTCCGGGAAAAAGGTCATCTATAATAAACTGAAGATCGAGAACTATTATTCCGAGTCATACGGTACCGGTATAGGATCAGAAACTGAAGACAAATACGACTACAGGTACTTTCTTGTGGACATTCTGACCGAGGCGGGAAAATCCGTCAGCAGTAATACCAGCCTGAATATTGTCTCGGATAATTTCTATTACAGGCCGAAAAACAGTAAGGATATCCTGGCTGTTGCTTACAGTACGGAAAAAGACCAGTTCGCCTGCGGAATCGGGACGGCTGTCAAGTATTCAAATGTTTCGGAAAAATTCTTCAGGGACGGTTCGTTTTCAAAATTAAGCTTTATTTACTACCCCGAGTTCCTTGGAGACCTGAATGAATTCTCGGTAATAAATTCTGAATCCGGATATTTCAGATCATTCAATCAATCCGCTCTGAATTTCAACTTTTTAACCAGATTTACTTTCGGTTCGCCCCATCCCCAGAAACTCTCATATATCGGAGGTTCAGAGATATTGCGCGGATTTCCTGAAAAGAGGTTCATTGACAGAAATATGTGGGCATTTCAGTCGCAATATGACTTCAGATTATACAAAAAGACCGCTGTTTCAACATTTGTTTCGGCGGGAAGTGTTTTTAACGGGACTGATGAATTATCCGTAAAGGATACAAAAGTCGGTTACGGTGCGGGACTTATGTATGAATTCAAGGGTCTGGCTATCAGGATCGAGGCTGCAACATCCGCTGAGAAGGACATTCAGATCATAGCCACGGGAGCGAGAGCTTTTTAGGCATAAAAAAAAGGGCCTGAGCCCTTTTTTTATTCAACAGCTTTATTGATCTCTTCCAGAAACTCTTCAACTTTTATCCCGTGAGCTATAAGACCGTCCTCTAAAGTCTCAAAACTTGCCGCTATACATCCTATACATCCAAGGTTGAATTTCCTGAATATCTCGTGAGTCTGCGGATAGACCTGGATTATCTCGGTTATGGACATTTCTTTTGTGATCTTCATCTTCTTTTCCCTATTTTAATTTTTCTTTTATCTTTTGCACTGCTTCGACAGCCAGTCTCAGGCTGTGGTGCTTTTTCTCTGGTATTTTACCCAGGATCGCATCCATTTGTTCAAACGTTATCGAATCAAGTTCGTCAGCCGTTTTGCCTCTGACCAGCCCGCTGAGCAGAGAGAAAGCGGTAATGGTGCCGGAGCAGGCTTTCAGCCTGTATTTCATATCAGTTATCACACCGTTATCGCTTTTCACGGTCACGTCGACCGTATCAAAACAGCCTCCCTCAGTATTTACAACCGTGCAGGTTATATCGGGATCATCCACCGCGCCTATATTCTGCGGATCGGAAAAATGCCTGATATACTCTTTTGAGTACATTTATTTTCTCTTTCTGCCGTTCATAATATCTTCTATCTCTGTGATCTCGATCGGAATGTGAGCGGAAAGATTTTCGCATCCTGCCGCAGTTATTATCACATCGTTCTCAAGCCTGATCCCGATCTTCTTCTCCGCAATGTAGAGTCCCGGTTCAACCGTTATCACATTTCCTTTTTTAAGCGGCAGCTGACTGCTTCCCACATCATGCGTATCAATACCGAGATAATGACTTACTCCGTGATAGTAGTAGTTCGAAAGGTCCGATTTTTCTTTTACCATTTTCAGATCGTATAACCCTTTATACAGCGTTTCTTTTGTGATCTCCTGAAGCTCCGGAATACTAATTCCCGGCTTTAAGGCTTTCAATACGGTTTTCGAAGCGTCAAGAACGATGTTGTAGAATTTCTTCTGTTCAGGAGTATAACGGCCGCTTACAGGATAAGTTCTTGAAATGTCAGCAGCATAATTCTTATATTCAGCGCCGGTATCAAGAAGAATAAGCTCGCCTTTGCTGAATTTTCTGTTGTTATCCTCGTAATGCAGAACTGTTGCCATTTCTCCTGATGCCGCGATTGTCTGGAAGGCCGGCTGAACAGACCCGTACTTCAAGTAATTTCCGGTAAGTATACCTTCACATTCATTCTCCGACATACCGGGTTTCAATTCCTTTAATATTTCTTCCAGCCCGGCCGCTGTAATATCTATCGCCCTTCTTATCATGTCTGTCTCGCATTTATCCTTTACAAGCCTGAGCGTGTCAAGGATACTGTTTACCGGGCGTATGTTAATAAAGCTGAACTTCTGCCTTAGATTTGACGCAAAAACATGGGTATAGGTAGGGACTATCAGTTCCGGAATATATTCATTATACATAAAGACATCAACAATGCCTGAACCGTTAAAGATCTGCCTGTAAAAATCGTCAAGTTCCTTTATATCCCTTATATCCTTAATTCCTGAAACGGCGGCAATTTCCTTTTCAGGCATGTTCTTTCCCACCCATTTTTCAAGAGTGGGGTCTAAAAATTTCCTGAATATTATCTCGGTCGTTTTACCGCCAGATTTAAGTATTACCAGTACCGATCTCTTCAGCTCGAGTCCTGTCAGGTAAAAAAAGTTCGGATCCTGCCTGAATTTAAAAAATGTGTCTCTGTTCTTTATTTTATCGATCGCCGAGAGGATAAAAGTAACAGAATTATCGTTCAATTTACCAGCAAACACTTCTCTTTTCTTTTTGAAGAAATCCGCTGAGAATTTCACTTCTTTATGCATCTGTAGAACCTCCGTTATTTAAAACACTTTCCGACCCTTCCTTTAAGGGGAAATAAACGGTAAATACAGTACCGCTGCCTTTCTCGGATTTCACTTGAATGAAACCTCCGTATATATCAACTATATTCTTTACTATACTTAGACCGAGCCCCTGTCCGGAACCGGATTCCTTTGTTGTATAAAAAGCTTCAAATGCCTTTTCGATCTGTTCAGGGCTCATCCCGGCTCCGTTATCGGAGACTTCGATGAATACCTTGCCTGATTCTTTACCTGAACGGACTTTGATCATCCCTTCGCCCGGATCGAGCTCTTTTTCCCTTACAGCGTCTCTCGCGTTGCTTATGAGGTTGATTATGATCTGCGATATCTCCTGATAATTGCATTTAAAAGGTTTCATGGAAGGATCAAGCTCGAGATCGACAGATGCAACATATTTTACGCTGTTCTTCATTATCACCATAACATCGTTTATGATCTCGTTGATCAGGTTCTCTTTGGTCTCCTTGTTGAAATATGTTATTTTGGATGTGCTGGATACTATCTGATCTATTAGTTCAACGGATTTTTTGTTGCTGACTATAAGATTTTTAATATCGCTGAATAATTTTGTAACCCTGTGCTTTTCTACAAGGTTCTTAATATCCTCGACTCCTGAATTTTTATCTTTGGAGAGATTGATCAGGTCGTAAATAAAAAGGGCGAGATCGTTCATGCACAGCCTTATGTTATCCATCGAGAGCTTTATTACCTGTGTAGGATTTTTTATCTCGTGGGTAATGCCCGCAACCATCGTTCCAAGCGTGACAAGCTTATCCATACGGGCGGACTCTTTCTCGCTCAACCTCAGCTTCTCGTTCGATTCGTTGAGCTCTTTCTTCGTTCTTTCGACCTCCTCGACCAGTTTTTTATTCAGGTTCTCGATCTCCTGCGAATAGGTCTTCAACAACTCCTCATTTCTGGATTTAAGCACGTATGATCTGTGAATAAAATAAGATATGATTACTATGAGTACGAACAGGATAATAAGATAATTGTTTATATTTCTCTGCTTCTCAAGCTGAAGTCTTTTTATTTCGTTGTCCCTTATAAGTGAAAAATTCTGCTTTTCTTTTTGCGCAAGCTCATATTTTGAAGTGATCTCCTGAATTTCCTTCTGCTTTCTGTCAGAGGATAAAGCATCTTCGTAATTCTTGTAGTTTTTCAAATTCAGAAAAGCGGACTTGAAATCCCCTTTTGCCGAATCTACTTTTGATTTGTAATAATAATTATCCCTTATCAGCGCAGGCACTTCCATTTCTATTGCGGAAGCGAGACTTTTATTCAAATGCTTTAAAGACATCGCATAGTTCTTTTTGAGAAAATACACTTTACCGAAGTTATGATCATTTAGTGCGATCCCGAAATTATCAGAGAAATGAGAGAAAGATTTAGTTGATTCGTTAAGGTATTTGACGGCGGTATCGTAATTGCCTTTCTCGATCTGAATGGATGCCATATTGTTGAGTATTATCGCAATTTTCGGTTCGTCTTTTTCAGATCTGAATATGTTAAGCGCTTTTTCAAAAGTTGTTAAAGCTAAATCATACTCACCCCTGTTGAATTCCGTGGTCGCGATATTGTTGTATGTCCTGGCAATCTCTTTCATTCTGTTGTTTTTCTGGTATACCAGAAGAGCGTTATTATAGAGTTCCTCAGCTTTATCATAATCTTTCAGTTCGTCGTATACAACGCCAAGTTCGTTGAGTATCTCGGCGTTTTTAAGCTCATCCCCCATAGCCTGTGCCAGATCACCGGCCTTGTAGAAGAAAATCGTGGCTGTCTTATAATCAGAAAGATAGTAAAAAACTCCTCCTAGCTGCTTGCAGTTCTCGTAAAGATAATCTCTGTTTTGGATCTTTTCGGCGGCTATTATTGAATTCTTGTACTCTTCAGCTGCTTTTCTGTAGCTGCCGAAATGATAATATATATTCCCGTAAACATGCTTTGCTTTCATCAGAAGTTCAGTGTCATTGTTCTTTTCAGCGTACTCAACTGACTGATCCACATAATTGTAAGCTGCGGAATCGTTCATATCGTATATCGAATCTGCTATTGTCAGCATTCTTTCATATTTTTGCTTTCCTGAATATTTCTCAAGCGTATCGGCGGAATCATCATGAGCATATGAAAGCAGAGTTGAAAGCAACATCAGAATTGTGATCAGAATTCTCATTCTAAGCCTCTTTTTATATCAAACTTCATAATTTATCCATTTTGACATGATTTATCAAGTTAAATATTTAATCTACGAAATTTAAGAAAATTGTTTTATGATTTTTCTTCTTGCTTTGGAACAGATTTTGATTTATTACTTAACATATTCATTAACCGGAGGACACTATGCTGAAAGAATGTACAGGGATCTATAAAGAAATCAGGAATAATATACTGTCTGTTTTCAAGGGCGACGGATTTAGTGCCGATCTTCTGATGTTCGGTTATTTTACTAACGGGCATATTCTGCTTCAGGATCTGCCCGGAACTGGAAAGACCACACTTGCAAAAGCTTTGGCAAGAAGCATTGACTCCGGTTTTAAACGGATCCAGTTCACTCCGGACCTGTTACCGACTGATATAACCGGAGTAAATATCTACAGCTCGGCCGACAGAGAATTCCGCCTTCAGAAAGGCCCTGTCTTCACGAATATACTTCTTGCGGACGAGATAAACAGGACAACTTCTCGCACACAGTCAGCCCTGCTCGAGGCGATGGAAGAAAAACAGGTTACAATTGACGGAGAAATATACAGGCTCAGCGATGACTTCTTCGTTGTAGCAACTCTGAACCCTGCCGAGCTTCAGGGCACCTACTCCCTCCCTGAATCCCAGATCGACAGATTCTCCATGAGATTTTCTCTGGGCTACATGCCGAAAAAAGAAGAGATATCGCTGCTTGAACTCAAAGATCCGTCAGACCCGCTTGCCGGGCTCAAGAGCTGCGCCGGCCCTGAAGAGACGGGAATGGTCAGAAAAGCTGCAGAAGGTATTGTGATCGCGGATGAGATCAAAGATTATATTGTAGAGCTGGTAAGAAAAACCAGAGAGTACAAAGGAGTTCTTATCGGAGCAAGCCCGCGAGCATCAATAGCCCTGATGAAACTGTCAAGGATAATGGCGTTATCGGAAGGGTCGGAATTCGTTATTCCTGAATACATAGCAAAACTTGCACCGTTCGTTCTCGGCCACAGAATAATACTCGACCGTCATATCGCAGACAGCGATTTGAAGCAGGAAAACATAATTTCTGATATCATAAAAAACACTCCGGTGCCGAGATAAGATGAAGATCGGTTTCTTTTACAGAACTTATTCAAAAATGTCATCAAGAAACATAAAGGCAAGACTTTCAATTACTCCGCTTGGATATTTTACTGTGTCTGTCTGCCTCATTTCAGGCCTCGCAGGACTTAATATATTCACTGCGGATCTTTATAAATTATTCTCGCTGTCTTTCTCTCTTCTGCTTGTATCTTACTTAACAAGGGACAAAACGGGAAGTTCCATGAAAGATATTTATGTCAGTGTTTTTTTGGGCGGCCGGTACAACGCCGGATCATCGTACAAATATTCCGTCAGCCTTCATAACGGCGGAAGCGCTGATGTCAGCGGAATAGAGATAATACCTGTTACCGGAAAGAATATACCTTCATTTGAGGAATTTCAGACTTTATCCGAACCTGATGAGCGTAAGCGCAACATATGGGACAGAAATATATATTACTTCAGGTGGGTTTGGCATATGTTCAGGCTTCACAAAGCTGAATTTACACCTGTCGACATGTACGGGACTTTAGCTGCAGGGGCCGGTACTGTATTTGAAAGCGAATTCAGAGCGGTAAAGAGAGGTATGGCTGAACTTAAAGGCGTGTACCTTATAAGAAAGCATATTCTGGGATTATTCTCATCATTCAGGTTCATTGAGCTTAATGAACGGTTTTATATTTATCCCGCCCCTGCCCCGATCGATCCTGCCTTGTCGGACAGGATCAGACTTGATATCGCGAGAAGTGCGTCGGCACGGTCAAACATTCAAAAAAAGTTCAAGGCGGGTGATTTTGTCGGTATTAGAGATTATGTTCCGGGAGATCCAATAAAGAACATACACTGGAAAACCTGGGCTAAAAGAGACAGGCCTGCCGTTATAGAAAAAGCCGTTGAGACAGTCAGGGAAATATCTTTCCTCCTGATAAATCTCAACTCAGGCCAGGCACACAATACATCATTTGAAGATTGTGTTTCTTACATTTATTCTATGATAAGAAAATTTGAAGAGGATGAATACGAAATATCTCTTTATTTTTTTGATGCCGAAGGTTCAGTTAAACTCGTTCATGCCGATCCTGAAACTGGTAATTTCGATATTCTATATAGCTCGATCTCTCAATTGGATTCATATGTAATTGACAAAGAAAAAACCATTTCGAAAGTTAAAAATCACTTTGATGCGTCAAGTACGCTTGTTTTTTCACATGAGACAGACGGAATAACCGAAGAATTCTGCCGTACAAACAATCTCCGTTTATTCAGCGGAAAAGACATTCCTGAGGTCAATACCGAAAATTATCAGATAAATATGCCATGAAAGACTTTCCTTTAATATCCGTGCTGTTTCTTATATACTGGGGAATGAACACCGGCAACACCCTGCTTGCCGTTCTGTTCGCTGCAGCTCTAGAAAGCGCCCGTTTTGTCAGGCTGAGATTCGATTTCAAAGAAAAAGATTTCAATAACATCTCCATGATCACAACTCTGTCTCTGGCAGGTTATCTTATATACTATGTAAACGCTAACCGTGGCGCAGGTCCTGTCTACGCTCTTCTCCAGTTTCTCCCGATATCTTTGTTCCCTCTTAATTTTTTCTTCATTTACAGCACCTCAGCTTCAGTCAGCGCTAAAAGACTCTTTCTTCTTTTTGTTGTGAATAAATATTCCGTAATTAGTAGGCATATCCGATATTTCAGGCCTGACTATCTTTTTATTGCAGCTCTTATCGTAGGAGGCAGCGTCAGGATCAGACCCGGAACGGAAATTCTATTATATGCGTCGGTTTTAATTCTGCTTTTGAAATTCAGAGCTAAACGCTCCCCGAACCTCAAATTTGTATTATTATTATTATCTTCGGCCTTAATTACAGCAGTTCTTCAATTCGGAATATACCATTCGTTCACGATACTTAAAGATGTTCTGACGGACATTTATATTGAAAGATATTTAAAATACAGAAGTAAAAGTATTAATATCGGTACGATAGGAGAGAATAAAGACAGCTACAGGATAGATATAAGAGCCGAGATATTCAAACCGTCACCGGGCGGTCTGCTTTTAAGAGACAGGGTATTAAACACTTATTCTAACGGAACATGGACAGAGTCGAACTCGGAAAACATTGAGTTCGATCAGCCTTACGATATTTATTCCGCAGAGATCACCGACTCTGTCAGAATATACTATTTCTCATCAGAAAGGTCGAGCAGAGTAAAATTTCCTTTCCGTACTTTTGCGTTCAGGGGACTGGAAACAGGAAAGCTGAGCTTTAACCGCGGCGGTAATGTCAATATGAGGTACACTCAGCATCTGATCGATTATAAAGCCTACACGAGAAGAGACTCACTTTCGGGTATTTTTCCTCATCCAGCTGAGAATGATCTGCAGTTCATTCCAAAAGATTCAGTCTATACTGACAGCCTGATCGACAGTCTCGGTTTAAAAGAAATGTCAGCACATGATATATTCAGAACTTTAAGAGATCACTTCATTTCCGATTACAGCTATTCTCTTGATTATATAAATCTTAATGACAGCGAAAAGCTTAAGTATTTTATGTCAGAGAAAAGGGGGCATTGCGAACTCTTCGCCACGCTTACGACTCTTGTGTACAGAAGACTGGGCCATCCTGCTAGATATGTTACCGGCTACCTTGTGACCGAATACAATGAGACAGAGAAAATATTTGTAGGCCGCCGGAAAGACAGACATGCCTGGGTTCAGGTATGGGACAATGATAAAGGATGGCAGGAAGTCGATCCTACACCTCCGGTCATATCAGGAACGTTCGAACCGAAAGGATTGTTAGGCGGGATATACGACATCGCGTCATTTTTATATTTTAAATTCTACAGGTTCAAACAGGAGAATAGCGACCTTTATCAGAAACTCCTTCTTTATGCGCTTATACCGCTTGGACTTTTTCTGTTCATCAGGATATTCAGAGATGTAAAGGTAAATAAAAAGATATCCTACACAATAAACAATCCTTACAGCAGGACAAATGAACTTGAAACAATAGAGAGTAAGCTTGCGATATCAGGCCACAAACCTGAGAATGAGACTGTAGGGTCATGGTTTGAAACTCTAAAGGAAAAATTCATTTCATTCGGCAATTCATTTGAAAAAGTTAAAATGCTTTATTACAAAAAAAGATACGGCGGAAAAGAACTTACAGCCTCTCAGAAAAAGGATTTTGAAGAACATACAGAGAATTTTAAACGGTTAAAGTAATATCAGTGTATATCTCTAACTTTCTTCTTCATCATGAACACCGGTGTAAATCCGGCGCTCACAAGGAGCATGGAATCTATCTGGGCTTTTAATTTTTCGGATGTTATTATACCTCTGACCTTTACTTCGTTCAGAACTGTAATTACCGCCTCTCTTATTTTCCAGTTGTCATGGTAATAGAATTTATTCAGTATAAAAGCTTCTTCTTCAGAATTAATGTAAACCGAAAGAGCAAGGATCGAATTAAGGAGCACTTCGAAATTATTACTTTCCAGCATTCCGGTCACTCTTTCTTTCATCTTCTCGTTGGAGGCTGAAGCTTCCTTAAATACCCTTAAGGCTTTAAGTGCCTCGGAGCGGACTTCCCAATAGCTGTCACCGAGAGCAAAGAAAAGATCGCTTTCAACAGTTTCCGTATATGATCCTATTTTGCTGTAGGAAGTAATTATATTTCTTCTTATAAAACCTTTTTTCTCATCCCTGAGTATTCTGCTCATCAGAGGTATCTTCGACCCGTCCCTTAAAAGACCGCATATCTTTACCGCATTGTTCCTTATATTCCAGTTCGAAGAAACAAGATAGTGGCTTGATCTGTATGAAATGTATTCATAATATTCGGAACTCCGTATCTGTTCTGCAGTGAGTTTCTGCAGTGCATTCAATATAGAGAACGAATTTCTGTCGGCATAAGGGTTTTTCTGAACCGGCATCTCGGCTGCCGGCATGTGCTTGGTACCTTCCCTGACATCTTTGATAAAATTGTATATCTCATCGTTCGCGTTCCTTATCACGGAGTTGAACGCTTTTTTAGACATCCGGATCAAATCTGAAGGATTAGTCATATAATACTTAATCCTGTCTGAAAGAATTTTACCTTCTACTTTGATAACCAGCTTTTCCCCTTCAGGTATTACTTCCTCGTAGATAATATCTGACGCTCCTGAATTTTTCATACTGATCGCATTCATTACCTGATGGTCACCTGAAAGATTCGCTTTGGGGATTATGAGAGAGGGTGTTCCGCATACAGCTATCTCATTTATCGTACCGCCCCCTCTGGTTATAATGAGGTCTGCAGCGAAATAATAATCTTTAATGTTTTCTGCATAATCCATCCTCTTATAGAAACCGAGTTCGCTTTCTTTCAGACTGTTCTTTTCAAGCCTTTTTATCGTATCCAGTATGCCGTTGTATTCACCTGTCCCTCTGCCTGTCACATGGAATATCTGAAGATCTTTAGTGCCTTTCAGATATAAAAGGCTGTCGGCTACTGCCCGGTTTATTGTGCGCGCTCCCTGCGATCCGCCTACGGCGAAAACAACGAATTTTCCCGGTTCAATTCCAAGCTTTTGCCTCGACTCTTCTTTTGAGCCGTTAAAGAACTCTTCCCTAACCGGATATCCCACGAACTTTCCGTTGACCGGAAAATCCTTGAGCGAAATAATGTAGGAAACACCCACTCCGTCACACATAGGACCGGCAAATTTAACAAGCTTTCCTGCCTCTGCATTAGCCTCATGCAGAAACATCTTAGTTTTCGACAGTTTAAGTTTTCTTAAAATATGACCCGCAAAAACAGGAGGAGCTGAGACAAAACCGCCTGATCCTATTATCATGTCTGGTTTATATGCTAAAATTATAAAAATACTTTTAAGCGTACCTGCTATAACCGAAATTACGAACTTAAGCATCGAAACACTCAGCTTTCTGCCCGGCATCCCCGTGGAACGGATAAATTTCATTCTGTAACCTTTAGCCGGTACTATCTTCGACTCGATATGATCTTTTGTACCCAGATAAAGAAATTCAGCTTCAGGTTCGCTCTTCTTTATCTGTTCAGCTATTGCAAGAGCCGGATACACATGACCGCCCGTTCCGCCTCCGGTAAGAATATATTTCAATTTCTTTTACCCTTTATTTATTATTCCAAGATTAGTCTCAAGCATTTTTCCATGCATTAGTTCTGCCAAGGCTTCAGATACGTTTGCAACATCTACTCCGGGTATCCACTTTAATTCAATTATTGTTTTTATAAGCACGACATTCTGCATTCTGGGGTCGGAAAGATCATCCTCAAAAACTTTTACGGCTTCACCTTTCTTTTGCTGAATAATCTCCTGAAGTTCGTTAAAACCGGGATATTTGAACTTTCCGAGTCTGTTCCCGATGGTCTGATATTGAGCATCATAAAATATGACTTTCCCACCATCATCGAGCATTTCGGAAGCAGCCCTTGCAGCTTCAAGGAGTTCAAGAGCAATAACTATATTCGCTTTACCTGAAGGGATCAGAGGTGTGTGTATCTTTTTTCCGATCCTTAAGTGTGATACAACCGTCCCTCCCCTCTGAGCAAGACCGTGAGTGTCCACTCCTTTTACGTCATAACCCGCTTTGTAGCAGGCTCGAAGCATCACTTCTGCAAGTAATCCTATTCCCTGCCCGCCGACTCCGCACATATATATATTCAGATCTTTCATTATTTCGCCTCCTTCTTAAAATCTATTGCGCTCACCGGGCAGGTCGGTTTGCATGAACCGTCGCCGATGCAGAGATCTTCATTGACCGTTATGCTTCCATCGTCATTCTTAACAAACGAAGGGCATCCGAAATCTTCAATGCATGTCAGATGATTTTCGCACTTACTCTGATCGATCTCAACATGTTTCTGAACGAATCCTTCCTTTTTTCTCTGCTGCTTCATGAATTTGAGCATACAAGGATGGCTCGCAATTACGACTGAAAAACCTTTGTGGTTCAGTGATTCTTTAACATACTCAGTCAGCTTATTCTGCTGATAAGTATCAACCCTTCTGATAAATTTTACACCGATGGATTCAAGAAGTTTATCGATCGAGATCTTCTCACCGATCTCGCCTGTTCCCGCATGAGGCTGATGACCTGTCATAGCTGTAGTACCGTTCTCCATTACGACCAGCGTAAAATCGTGATCGTAAAGAACTGCATTTATGATAGCGGGAAGTCCGGCGTGGAAAAATGTTGAGTCTCCGATGAAAGCCAGAACTTTGCGTTTGTCGTTGCCTATGGTAAGGCCTGCGGCTGTTCCGTTCGAGTGCCCCATTGACAAAAGCATTTCACCCATATTGTAAGGTTCGAAGAATCCAAGCGAGTGACAGCCGATATCTCCGACCGTGATAGTGCCTTCGGGCAGTGCCTTCTTTATCGCATGGAAAGCGGATCTGTGGCCGCATCCCGGACACATCTGAGCGATCCTAGGATTATTGAAAGGCTGAGTCACAGGCTTTATTCCGCTTTCGAAAACTTCGGGCCAGCAGGCGGAAAGAATGTCCCATGTCCGGTCAGAAGTCAATTCACCCATTATATCCTCATGTGATTTTCTGGAGTGTATCCTGCACTTGATATCTCTGTCGAACGCGAGAGCTTTGATCTCATATTCCATCAGCCTGTCGAGTTCTTCTATTACGATCACTTCATCTTTTCCGTTCAGATAATCGGCGATCATTTCTTCAGGCATAGGATAACTGAAATTTATCTGCAGAAGATCTACGGGTTTTCCAGCTTTATCGAGGTTATCCATTATAGAAAGGGCAGGCATTGATGACGAAATAATTCCCAGTTTTTTACCGTTTATATCTTTTGAGCCGAACGGTGAATAAATTTTATTGAATGGTGATCTTTCCGACTCTTTACGGATCAGATCGAGTTTTTCCATAGCTTTTTTCTTGAGAGGAAATACCGTTTTTGTAATTGGAAGATAAGGACCGTTCTTCGAGTCAAAATCAGCTTTAAAGTCTTTGTTCTCCCCTATCGCACCGAAATTTATAAGCTCTTTTGCATGACACACATGGGTCGTAAGCCTTAAAATAATGGGCATCTGGTGTTTTTTAGACAGTTTAGCGGCTTCAAGGAACATCATATAAGCTTCTGTCGGTGTGGCCGGTTCCATGACCGGAATGTATGACATTCTCGCGAAATGGCGGTTGTCCTGTTCATTCTGGCTTGAGTTCGCACCCGGATCGTCTCCAAGTATCACAACAAGACCTCCTGTCAGATTCATCAGTCCGAGCTGAACTAGAGAGTCTGCGGCAACATTTAGACCGACAGACTTGAAGAATACAACAGACAGGTTGCCGTTGATGCTTGAACCGAAGGCTACCTCAGTAGCAACTTTCTCGTTGGTCGCCCACTCGAAGTGATAATTTCTCATTTCTTTGGGAACAGTGTTCAAAGCCTCGGCAATTTCCGGTGTGGGTGATCCCGGGTAGCTGGTTATAACTTTCACACCCGCTTCGAGCATCGCCCTAGCAACTGCGTGGTTACCCATGAACAATCCTTTCCACGGCTGTTTATCTGTAAGTTGTTCGTAAAATTTCTTCATCCGTTTACCTCATAAAAAAACGGGCAGTTGAACTGCCCGTTATAATCTGAATACTATTTTCCTGATCTGAATGCTTCCCATTCGTTCATCAGAACATTCACGTCAGTTTTTCTCTTGCTGTATTTACCGTCATTTCTGATACTTATCATCTCGCCTTTCACGATCGAGATCCATTCGGAAAGCGTGACTTCATAGGGACCCGGGATCTGCTTCGGAGCCATTGACTGCTTTGGAGCAAGACTGCCTGTCCTTTCAGTCTTCGGCTCGATCTTCAATTCCGCTTTTTTCTGCTTTTCCAGATCAACATTCACCTGACCGTCCATGACCGAAATCTCTGTCAGTTTCCCGTCTGAGCTCATTTTATAATTTGTCCCTATAACTGCAGCTACAGCTATAGGCGATCTGACATTAAAGTCCTTCTTCTTTGAATCAGCTTTGTTCACGTTCGTCCAGGATTCTCCTGACACCAGAAAGCCGTTGAAGGCTACATCATTTCCGGACTGATCGAATTTGTCGATAATGTATTTTGTTTTTTCATTCAGCCTTATCAGGCTGCCGTCAGACAACTTTATCTCGCAGCGCGACTCAACACCTGTAATGAGAGTATCTTTCTCAAAGACAATGTCCTCTTCGTCGAGATCTCCGTTTTTAGCCTTGTTCCTGACTTTAAGCTCTCCGAGTCTGAAATCGATCTCTCCGACCTGTTTCATGCCCGGGTCAGGTTTTACATCCGGAGATTTAACTGCAGGCTTTTCCGACACCTTTTCAGATACAGGTTCTTCAGTCTTCTGAGCCATGACGGCCGGTTTTTCATCTGCTTTACGGTTCTTTATTTCTTCAACATTAAGTTCCGGAGCTCCGCTTGCCGCGGATAGAAATATCTGAAGCGACAAAAGAAATACCATGATCCTTCCCATACTTCCCCCTCATTTTGATTGATGTTCGAACAGCTTCTCTACCCTTTCGAGTATGTGTGCGGCAATATCTTTTTTTTCCATTGCCGGCAGTTGTTCTTTCTTATCTGAAGTTATGATGGTTATTTTGTTGAAGTCAGATCCGAAAGCCGGATTATCTGAAGATGTCTCGTTCAGAATTATCATATCCAGGTTCTTCTCTTTCATTTTTTTCAGAGCGTTCTTATGTCCGTTATCCGTCTCCAGCGCGAACCCGACGAGTATCTGGCCTTCTCTCTTAATTTTGCCAAGCTCTTTCAGGATATCTTTCGTCCTGCGGAGTTTCAGATCGAAACTCTCCCCGCTCTTCTTTATCTTTGAAACGGATTTTTCCGGAGCGTAATCAGCTACTGCAGCTGACATTATCACGCAGTCTGCATTTTTAAATTCCTTCATTACTTCTTCATACATACCGTCTGCAGATACAGTATCGATCCTGCTGATGTGTGAATTGCAGACCTGATCGGTCGTTCCTGTAATAAGAACTGTTTCAGCACCTCTGTACGAAGATTCTTCAGCTATTCTGAATCCCGTTTTACCGCTTGAGAAATTCGAAATGTACCTGACCGGATCTAAGAGCTCGGTCGTTCTGCCTGCAGATACCAGTATCCTTTTTCCTTTAAGCGAATCAGTGCTGTTGAGATAATAGAGGCTTTCCCTGAAAATATCGTGAGGTTCGGCCATTCTTCCTTTTGCTTTATATCCGCAGGCGAGGTCTCCTGATTCCGGTTCGAAAAATATCACACCCTGACCCTTAAGCGTTAAAATATTCCTTTGAACCGCAGGATTAAAATACATCTTGTCGTTCATTGCGGGACATACAATAATGGTCTTATTATATGC
>JAFGUL010000161.1 GCA_016938535.1 Candidatus Delongbacteria bacterium | reverse complement strand
TAAAAAAGTCGAGAACAGAATTGTGGAATTTGAAGATGAGATCGAGGAACAGATATATACCAAACTGCTTGAATGTTCAAGGAATGTTGATGATCTAAGCGAAGAAACCGGGATTGATACGGGAACTCTTATGGGAAAACTGTTCATTCTCGAAATGAAGAAACTGATCACAAGGGAAGCGAGCAACAATTTTTCTATATCAAGAAAATAGCTATAAAATGACTTGATTTTAAATATATAATTGCATAAATTATAAAAAGTATAAAAAAGGGGTTTATTATGAAGAAAATGATTACCTCAATAGCGATCTGTATATTGCTTTTTTCTAAATCGCTGAGTGCAGGTGTGGACGATGTTCTTTCTTTCGTTTCTGAAAAGAATGTTGAAGGCTATCTCAAGCCCTTAGTGACTTCTCTGGGAGTCGGTTTGAATTCAGGAATGTATCGGGGAGCAAAAGTAAGGGATGATTTTTCTTTCGGATTTTCTTTCAGCGGAATGTTTGTTTTTATCCCTGAAGACCAGAAAACTTTTGATCCGTATGTGCCTGAAGGATACACTTCGGTCAACACAGCAACAGTTTACGGAAGCGATCCGGGTTATGTTTACGGTGATGGCGGATACATTTCTTATCCCGGGGGATTTGATCTGGACAACCTCGCTCTGGGTTTTCCGCAGGTAATGCTGGGATGGAAAGGAACTGAAGTTACAGCTAAGTTCATTCCGACACTTAAGGTAGGTGAAAGCGGAGAAGAATTTTATTTCTACACTTTTTCAGCAAAGCATGAGTTCACCCGGTATCTGGAAAATCTTCCTGTTGACGGAGCTTTTCAGGTCGGTTTTGGAAAGATAAAGTTCTCAGACCAGCTTGAGTTCAATAATCTTGCACTGAACCTGATAGCATCAAAGAATTTCGGGATCACGACTCTTTATGGCGGACTGGGTTACCAGACGACCGAAGTTGAAGCAAATTATGCTATAACCGGCGATCCGGATAATGCAGACCCCGGTCTTCGTCTTGCTAAAGATGTAAGCATAAACATTAAGGGTGATAACGGGTTCGGAATAACAGCAGGCGCGGCACTAAAACTGGTATTTTTTGTAATAAATGCAGATTACACATACAATTCACAATCAGTTATAACAACAGGACTCAATCTTGAATTCTGATCAAAAAATTTAATGGCAGGAGTAAAAAATGAAAGCGATAAAATTAACAGTTTCTCTGGCGGCACTATTCTCGATAATGTTTTTTGCAGGATGTGACGCACTGGATGATTTCTCTGTGAATGTTCCTTTTACAGTATCATTTTCTGATTCCACAGTGAGCACACAGACATCTGACAGCGAAACTTATGATCTGGCAGAAAATTCGATGTATCAGGAGTACAAAGAAAAAATTGAGGACTTCGAATTTCTCGAAGCAAGATACTTCGTAACAGGTGCCGTTCCCGACACACTCACCGGCACTATGAAGTTCACTGTAAGGCAAAATAACGCTGACGGGCTTGTACTTTTCTATCAGGAATTCCCGGATGTAGAAGTGTATTATAACAAATCCGATATCTTTGTTTTAACTTCAGAGCAGGTAAAAATCTTCAACGATTATCTTAAAGCTATGTACATGAGCTCAGGAAGTACGGTTTTTTACGGAGAGTCTGTTATATCGGGACTTGATGATGACGGATCCCAGAAAAAGGTGGAAGTTGATCTGCATCTTATCCTGAAAGCAAAGGGGACTTTATAGGTTTTGGTCTCGGATAAGAAAAAAGCAGTAGTTTTACTTTCGGGAGGGCTTGATTCGACCACCTGCCTTGCGATCGCTGTTTCACAGGGCTATTCAGTTCATGCTCTTTCATTTGATTACGGTCAGAAGCATAAGATAGAACTTGAGTTCGCAAAAGAAAATGCAGGCAGGTCAGGAGCTGTCGAACACAAGATAGCTAAGCTTGATAAAGATTTTTTTTCAGCTTCGGCCCTAACCGATATAAGCAGATCAGTACAAAAAGACAGCCTCGACAATCAAAAAATACCCGATACTTATGTTCCTGCAAGAAATACAATATTTCTCAGCTATGCGCTGGCTTATGCGGAAACAGTGGGTGCTGAGACAATATTCATAGGTGCTAACAGTGTAGATTACTCGGGTTATCCCGACTGCAGACCGGAGTACATTTCCGCTTTCGAAACTATGGCTAATCTCGCATTGAAAGGTTGTGTAGAGGGAAAGATCAGTCTGAAGATCGATGCACCTCTGATCGCTATGACAAAATCTGAGATAATCAGACTGGGAAAAAGGCTTGGAGTTGATTATTCAAAAACGGTATCCTGCTACGATCCTGTTGAAGGAAAAGCATGTGGTCACTGCGACAGCTGTCTGCTGAGAAAAAAAGGTTTTGAAGGATCAGGTTTTGAAGATGAGACAGTTTATGTATAAATTATGGTAAAAATGTTTATGAAGAGATGTGCGGCAATATGGCTGATTTTAATAATTTTCGGGTTTTTTCTGTTACAGGGGCAGGAATTAAAAAAGAAAACGGATCTTAATACTGAATTCAAATCAAAATTTAAAGATTATAAAGCTCTGATCCTGGTCGATATGAACAGAAGGGAGATACTTTACGGTGAAAATATTCATGAAGAGCTTGAAATTGCATCAGTAACAAAAATGATGCCCATACTTCTCGTAGCTGAAGAGGTAAAGAAAGGAAGACTCTCGCTGGATGATACCCTGAAAACATCAACGGCTGCCTGTAAGATCGGCGGATCTCAGATATTTTTAAGAGAACATGAGCTTATGAAAGTAGAGGATCTTTTAAAAGCTGTAATAATCAAATCAGCGAACGATGCCACTACTGTGCTCGGAGAGAAAGTAGGCGGAGAAGGAGGTCTTCCGCTTTTTATCAGGATGATGAATTCCAGGGCGCAGCAGCTCGGAATGAAAAATACATCCTATTATTTTCCGCACGGACTTCCGCCGTCAAGGAAGAATCTTAGAAACAATAAAGAAGCCAATACTTCAACCTGTTACGATCAGGTCCTTCTGGCCGAAGAGATGCTCAAACACCCGATAATTCTGAAATACAGCTCGACTTGGCTTGATTATGTCAGGCAGGATACAAAACCTTTTATGCTTAGGAATACCAGCAGGCTGATAAAAGATTATCCTTATTTTGACGGACTCAAGACCGGATATTACAGTGCGGCCGGATTCAATATCGTTGCAACGGCTAAAAAAGGCGATATGCGTCTAATTGCGGTCGTCCTCGGAACAAAGAGCATGAAGGGAAGGGATAAATTTATAAATGATCTGGTAACATGGGGATTTTCAGAATTGGAAGCTGAGAGGCTGGAAAAATATACTGAGCCTTATGTCAAAGAGGATCATCAGTAACACAAGAACCCTGAAACAAACCTGACTTATCCATAAACTCGTGAACTTTTTCTTTAAATTCTTCCGCAATTATACCCCATTTCGGCGCAATTAGCTGATCCGCGTGAGCACGGGATAAGTTACGGTGTATCACGATCGACCTGTCAAGATATGAAACAGATTTTGAAAATAATTCGATATATTTCTCAATAGAAAGAGGCTCGTATTTACCATTGCTGTAAATCCTTTCGAGCTCAGTTCCTTTTATCACCTGAAGGTGATGGATCTTGACATAATCGGGCTTAATTCTATTAATTTCGCGGAATGTTTCGTAAACCATTTCATCAGTTTCTCCCGGCAGCCCGATTATCAGGTGAACGCCTGCGAGAAAATCAGTGTTTTCTCTGATCATTTTAAACGCATTTAAGAAGCAGGCGTAGTCGTGCCCGCGGCCGATAGTCTTGAGCGTTTCGTCGTGAACCGACTGCAATCCAAGCTCAAGCCAGACATCCCTGCCTGCGGCAGTTCTGTTCAGCATTTCCAGCAGAGCAGGGTAAATGCTGTCCGGCCGCGTAGAAAGCGCAAGTACTCTTATTTCAGGATAACAGAGAGCCTCCCTGAACGATCTTTCAAGATAGCCGATATCACCGTAAGTCGAAGTATTATCCTGAAAATAAGCAATAAATTCATCAGTCGGGTATTTGCGCTTTACATACGGAAGTCCCTGATCCATCTGCTCTTTAACCGTCACCGCGCCCTTTATCGTCTGCGGAATGAAAGAATCCTTATTACAATAAATACAGGGCGGTTCGTTCGGGCAGGGTATATGAAGTGTCAGCCCTAGCTTCCCGAGTTTTTTCCCGTACCTCGCCTTCATAAAGGGCAGGATTTCGGAGTAGTAGTATTTGTCAGGTTTTCTCATGATGTGTAATTTAAGAAAAACTATTGGTCAATAAAAGATAAAAAATTTATCCATGCAAAACGCGTAAATAATTTT
>JAFGUL010000027.1 GCA_016938535.1 Candidatus Delongbacteria bacterium | reverse complement strand
GATCCGCCTTCGGGGAACTGAACAGCCTTCTCATACAGTTTCGCGAGGTCGGAGTAGAGCGAACCGGGCATACTGTCCTTAGAAGGTATCTGGTCCATACGGTTAGACACGATCGAGAGAGCATCAGCGTAAAGAGTCATGTCAGTAAGAAGCACAAGAACTTTCTGATGTTTTTCGTGCGCGAAATATTCAGCCGCTGTCAATGCCATATCGGGAATAAGAAGTCTTTCCACGGGGGGATTTTCCGTTGTGTTTATAAAGCTGATGATCCTGTCCAAAGCTCCCGCGTTGTCGAACACATTCTTAAAGAACAGATAATCGTCGTTCGAAAGACCCATGCCGCCAAGGATGATCTTATCCGCTTTCGCCCTTAAAGCCACCATCGCCATAACCTGATTGAACGGCTGATCGGGATCTGCGAAGAAAGGTATCTTCTGCCCTGTTACCAGCGTGTTGTTAAGGTCAATACCCGCGATACCCGTAGGGATCAGCTCTGAAGGCTGCTTTCTTCTTACCGGGTTTACCGAAGGTCCGCCGATCTCGACCTCCCTTCCTTCAACAGCCGGTCCGCCGTCTATCGGATCACCGTATGCATTAAAGAATCTGCCGGCAAGTTCGTCCGAAAGTTTGATGGTCGGCGCTTTGCCCATGAAAACGACCTCTGCGTTGGTCGGGATACCTTCTGTTCCCGAAAAGATCTGTAAGGTAATATCATCGCCCTGGATCTTAACGACCTGCGCGAGCCTGCCGTTGACCGTAGCGATCTCTTCATAACCCACTCCCTGAGCTTTTAACGAACATGTAGCTTTGGTGATCTGGGTTATTTTAGTATATATCTTCTGAAAAGCTGCAGTTTCCATTATTCCGCCTTTCTTTCATTAATTTTTTCTTCTATTTCTTTCAGATATCCGTTGAATTTCTCCGATTCGAATTCTGAATAGTTCATCTGCTTGAAAAGATTGATCACAGCCTTGAAGTAGGGATTTACCTCCTCGAAAGACTCGAATCTGAATTTCGTGTGATAAATTTTAAGTACCTGTTCAAGCATGAATTTCTGCCTTTCGAACGAGGTTGATTTGTCTATATCATCAAATGCGTCCTGCTGAAGGATCACGAAATCTATAACTTCTGCCTTCCAGAATCTTTCATGGTACTCAATAGGAACTCCGTCATCACCAAGAATATTGATCTGCTCGGACGCCTCTTTACCTCTTAAAAGAATATCTTTTGTAAGAGTAATATTTTCAACCCAGTCTTCGGCGATGTTCTTCTTGAGATATTCCTGTATCTCGGGATATTCAAGGTATTTCGAGTATGAATCTATAGGATCAACTGCAGGATATCTTTTACTGTCCGCCCTGTCCTGATTAAGCGCGTAAAAACATCTCGCCGCTTTTTTCGTGGACTCTGTTACAGGCTCCTTCAGGTTTCCGCCGGCAGGTGATACAGTTCCGAGGAATGTTATCGATCCTGATTCGCCGTTATTGAGGTAAACAAATCCCGCTCTTGCGTAGAAGTTCGATATAATAGCCGGAAGGTCCATCGGGAAAGCGTCCGGTCCGGGAAGCTCCTCCATCCTGTTAGACATTTCTCTCAGAGCCTGAGCCCATCTTGAAGTCGAGTCGGCAAGAAGAAGTATCTTGAGCCCCATGGATCTGTAGTATTCGGCGATGGTCATTCCCGTGTAAACCGAAGCTTCCCTGGCTGCAACAGGCATGTTTGAAGTGTTACAGATAATAGTGGTCCTTTCCATCAGTTTTCTGCCTGTTCTCGGGTCTTCAAGCTCCGGGAACTCGGTGAATATCTCGACCACCTCGTTCGCCCTTTCTCCGCAGGCTGTAACGATGATCATGTCAGCTTCAGCCTGCTGCGACACAGCGTGCTGGAGCACTGTTTTTCCGCAGCCGAACGGCCCCGGTACGAATCCTGTTCCGCCTTCGGCGAGCGGGTTTAATGTATCCATCGTCCTTACGCCGGTCTCCATTATCTTGAACGGTCTCGGTTTTTCCCTGTACGCCCTGATCGGCACTTTTACAGGCCATTTCTGCATCATCGACACTTCGATATCCTTACCTTTGGAATCTGTAAGTACAGCGATCGTGTCTTTGGTCCTGTATTTACCTTTTTCTACAACGCTCTTGACTGTAAAATGTCCTTCGAATTTGAAAGGCACCATGATCTTATGCGGCATCCACCCTTCGATCACTTCACCGAGCCAGCTTCCGGCTTCAACTTTTTCTCCTGCTTTTGCGATCGGGGTGAACTCCCATTCAGCTTCAGGATCGATAGGATCGGTGTATTCTCCCCTTTTCAGGAACACGCCGTCCATTTTGTTGAGGTCGTTCTGAAGACCGTCATAGTTTTTTGAAAGTATGCCCGGGCCCAGCGTAACTTCAAGCATGTGGGACATGAATCTTACATCCGCCCCGACTTTCAGGCCTCTTGTGCTTTCAAAAACCTGGGTGGAGGCTTTGTTGCCCAGAACCTTGATGACTTCGGCCATCAGATCGACCCCCTCGAGATTGATAAAGCAGATCTCATTCTGGGAGACGGGTCCGTCAGCCTCTACGATCACAAGATTGGCGATGATTCCTGTTACTTTTCCTTTTGTGGCCATCTTTTACCCTTTTTATTATAATTTATTTTTGCTCGAATTCTTCGGGTATTTCGTAACCCTGAAGCATTTCCTGCGTAAACTTTTCAAAAAGCTCTTTTCCTGTTGCGGGATCAAGAGTGATCCACCTTTCGATCATACGGAGCTTTATATAATAGCTGATCAGCTGTTCGATCGTGAAATAGTTGAAAAAAGTGTTGTCGTTCAGCCATTCCCATTTGAACAGATCAATTTCTTTTTCGCGCCTGACAAGATCTTCCGTTTCAAATATCGAGATCAGTTTATCAATGTGCTCGAATTCTCCCGTCAGCCCGAAATCTCTCGATCCGCTTTTGAGCAGAGCCTCCGATACTTCGTTCAAATTGATTATTTCCTCTTCTGCGGACATGCCGAACTTTCTTGCAGTAAGAGCCGCGAAAATATTCTGCATATTCAGTTCAAGATTGAACCATCTGTTGGCAAAAGAATTCTCGTGATCCGTAATGTAGCTGTAATATAGCTCTGTCATCCGTTTCTTGTCGACTTCCTTATCGAACTCTTCAGACCTGAACTCTTCGATGAACTCTCTGATATATCCTTCCGCTTTAACAGGCTCGTCCAGAATTTCTTCAATATCTTCGGGGCTGAAATTTCCGCCGGGCAGAAATTCGTGCTCGTGAGCCACAAGAGCTTTGTAAATATTCTCGTTGTCTATCCTGAATTTAAAGAATTTGAAATACCTGTAATCGTCCGGATGAATAAATTCTTTCAGATCACCCAGAAAATCTTCAGAACCGTACGAAAGCTTTGAATCCTCGAGCGTAATATTCGGCAGTCCCGCCACAAGACAATAGTATTTTCGGGACATTATTTTCCTCCGAACAATAACTCTGTAGTTTTAGGTCTCATGTAATTCTTGAAGAAATTGATAAAATCGCTTTCGGTAAAGCTGAGTTTATAGCTTCCGTCAGCCGGTCCGATCTTAAATCCGCTTTCCATTTCAGGATCAGTGATTATATTCAGTCCTCCGTCAAGAAGACTTTTAGCCTTTGCTTTAAAATATTCTGCGAGCTCATTCTTTTCGGATCCTGGAAGAGTAAGTTCAAGATCCATTCCGGAAGCACCTTCGGAAAAGAAGTTCTTTACTGCTGTCTCGATTATCTTTTTGATAAATTCCTTATCCGACACGGCGGGAGAGACACTTTCAGACACAGCTTTTGAGGTCACGATATCTGTAAGTTTCTGCTTTACTTCGCTTACAGCCTGATTTGATGCAAGTTTCATTTCCGACTGTCCGTTCCTGATTATTTCTTCCGATCTTTTCTTTGCTGTTTCGATGATCTGATCTCTTTCCTCATTCGCTTTGGCGATGATGGATCCGGCTTTCTTTTCGGCGTCTTTGAGGATATTCTCGGCCTCGGATCTGGCCTTTTCAACGCCCTCCGAATAGATCTTTTCTGTCAATTCCTGGAGTTTTTTTTCCATTCTTTTCTGTCTCCGGCTATTATAATTAATTTTTAATTAATACGCGTGTTTCAACGCAGCTAAATAAAATTTATTAGGGTTTAATTGTCAAGATGTTTTTTTACTGTAAAATATCGTAATTAAAGTACGAACCGAAGAGATTTTTGAGGTTCTTCAGAGAAGAATCAATATAAAAAGGTGCAGTTTTTGCGTATATGTCCAGAGTCACTATTGCGTTGATCGCAGAATCAGTCTCGGAAGCCTCCCTTATCCTGTCAGCCATTGAGGAATTCACCACGCTGATATTTTTATATATTTTATTGAGTCCCTTAAGATCCACTTCATGATTTTTGCCTTCCTTTGCAAGAAAATACTGTGCGAGAAGATACATTGACGCAGCTCTGTAGATCGTGTTCTCCTTATCCGCGAGAGGCAGGTGGAAATATGCCATAGGCTTGAAGAATGCTAGGTGAGGACAGCCTGAAACCGCCGATACAAGACCCATCATCGCGCTGACCGCCTTCTGAACCGTCGAATCCTGCGTTATAGATTTCCCTTCCATATTGACCTGGAGATGAACTTTCTCGAAAGATTTTAACCCGTCAAAATACTGAACCATATTGACCAGAGAAGCAGCGAGAGGGCAGCTTTTAACCTTTGAGGAATCCAGCGGACAGTGAGAACATTTATGAAAATCAAGATCAGTCCACGCAGGAAGTTCCGAAAGAGATTTGATACCTTTAAGCTCGACAGTATCCTTATCCCATTCAAAAAGAAAGTCCTTTTTCGTGCCGTCGTCGAATCTGAATATGTACTCAATCGTTTTCAAATACCTCCCTTTACCGTTCAGCATCGAAAAGTACGACAAAAATCCGCTCAAATCAAGAAATAAAAAAGGCCTCATTTCTGAGACCTTTTCCGTTGAGGAGTGAGTTGTGATGATGGAGTTTCTTTAGATCAGGTGTCTGTGTGATCTGAACATTGACTGTCTGAATTTGAATTTCATGTCAACTTTTGCTATTTCTTTTCTGTCTTCTGCAGTCAATTTGTTTTCTTTATAGTTCTTCATTTTAAGCTCCTTTTTTTATCTGATTATTTCAATTACACTGGCAATTTACTAAATATTTAGAACCTTTCAAACCAAAGTCCGACGAATGGCAGAATATGGGGTGTGAGATGCTGCTATTGGATTAATGTACTATAAATGGTTGGATCTCTTTCTTGAATTCTTCATAAGTATTAAACACTTTTTTGTGGAGCTGATCAAGTTTCTTCTCGTTAAGAATGAAGCTGTAAGAATGAACAAAAAAGTGCCTGAATGACATAAATTCTGATAAAATCTCAGCAAGATTTTCGCTGATTAATTTATGCTTAATTGCTTTTTCCAACAGTTCCTTATGCCAATACGCTGAACCTTCTATCGAAATATTCTTTGTTTTTAGTATTTGTTTTAGAATATTCTCAATTCCGTTGTAAAAGTTGTGAATATAAGTAGCAATACCTGCGAGTTCTAATTTACTTCTGTCTTTTTTGCCTAACTGTTCTAAAAGTATCTGAATGACCGAATCAATATTTTCTATCTCGATTTCTAATTTGAGCCTGACATTATCCATAAATTCTTTCACCTTCTTCGAGAATTATCCTGTTTATAGAATTTTCTTCATCCATATCCACAAGATCAACAGGCTTACTTAAATTCATAAACAATTTACCATAAAATTCAAAAAATCTACCGGGTTTCAAACCTTTTATGCCGATATCAATATCATGAGCTTTTTCGTAGTCAAGAACAGAAGAGCCGAAGAGATATACCTCGCTGACTTTGAACTTATCCGCCAGTAATTTAATCGTTTCTATATCCATTTTTTTTGACAATCTGTCCTCCCTGCTTATTTGAGTTCTAATATAAGTAATATTTCGAGTTTTTCAAAGGATTTTAGCATTAAAAAAGCCCCGCATTTCCGGGAATTCATCACTATGGAGTGAATTTATGAGAAGCTGTGTTCTCAGTTCTTAAAAACTTAATGACCTTCTGTGTTTTTTTATCTCGTTCCTGAATTTAAATCTGATGTCAATTTTTTCTATCTGTTTCAGGGCTTCGGCTTTAATATTGTTTTCTTTATAGTTCTTCATTTTAAGCTCCTTTTTTTATATTTTCTTTTCTTGCACACAGGTAATTTACTTAAAATACAGAGTCGTTCAAACCAAAGTCCGATGAAATGCAGATATGAGGGTGTGAGATGTGTTTAAATGCGATTATTTCTGTTTTTGTGAGATAACATTTCTTTAATTTTCATGAATTGACTCTGAACAAAGATCAGGCTTTCTAAATGCTCCTGATGATTCCTTTCGATACTTTCCTGAGAGAATACTTTAATTCCAAACTCATACAGAGCAGCAACTCTTTCAACGCAAACCTGAGGATCGTAATTTTTTTTCTGTTCAAGCTCCCACTCATTGAATTTCTTAAGTTTATTCAAATATTCCCTGACTTCTTCGGCTTTCATTTTCTCATCTTCCCGATTTTAGTCAGCATTTCAGGTTTGTCCAGAATCTCAGAGAAAATATTTATCTGTCTCAAAAGATATTGCCAGTCAAGCGATGCGTTGAAATTTATCAGATTTTCTATATCCTGCCAGTCTTTATCCCTTTCCGAAATAGACTTTTGAACGATAAGATCCTCTACAGCGATCACTTTAACCATAATTCCGAAAAGTTCTTTTTGCTGAGCTCTGTTTATTGATTCGATCTCATATTCCAGACCGGTAAAAACAATATCAGCTTTGACTGCCTCGACCTCAATAGGCAAAACCATTGTTTTCCTTATAAAAGAAACGGGATCTTTCGGTAAAATATTCGACACTGTACTCAGTCTTATGACAAGTTCGTTAAGTGAATCTTCAGTAACCTCATGCAGAATTTTAATATCAATATCATAAGTCATCCGCTCGTATCCGTAAACACCTGTAGCCAAACCGCCGAAAACCATGTACGGAATCTTTTCTTCCTCGAAGAAATTTTTAAGCTTATTCAGTGCGAGAGCCATATTCATAATAACAGCCTTGATTTAATTGATAAATATACGAATTAATTCTGCTAAAATCAAATGATGTGGCAATAAAAAAGGCCTCATTTCTGAGACCTTTTCCGTTGAGGAGTGAGTTATGAGAAGTGGTTTTCTCCGTGCTTTAGAAACCGAATGACCTTCTGTGTTTGCTCATCTGATTCCTGAACTTGAATCTGATGTCTATTTTTTCTATCTGTTTCTGGTCTTCAGCTTTGATATTGTTTTCTTTATAGTTCTGCATTTTATGCTCCTTTTTTATCTGTTTATTTCAATTACACATGTAATTTACTAAAACTATGGAGCCTTTCCTATCAAAGTCCGACGAAATGCAGAATATGGGGTGTGAGATGTAGATTTTTTGCCTTGTTTACATGTAATAATTTTATTATATTTTTCAAAAAAACAGCGGAGGATCAGAGATGAAAAGGGTTTTGAAAGTGCTGGCAATAATGCTTATATGTATTCCTTTATCCGCGCAGAATACCAAAGCGGACGTAAGTAAAAACTGTGATGTCCTTCAGGGATTTTATTTTGAAACTGACCATCAAACCCCCTGTCGGTCACGTGACACACATGATGCTTGGTGAGTCTGTTCTTCTCTCGAACGACCTTACAGTCTATGATCCTATTAATTATCCTTCATCTCTTGATGTTGAAGGCGTTATGAGTTCAGCATACTGGGCCGGCGGTTATACCGACCCGTTAGAATTGTCTTTCCTTATCAGCACCGCAAACAAAAATCTCGTCTCTGCCTATTTACATTCATCAATGGTAAACAAGAGCGTGATCTTCGAATTCGATGTTTATGAGTACGACCCTGATGATCATACATATTTTAATTCTTTCAGCGGGAACATGCAGGGATAT
>JAFGUL010000160.1 GCA_016938535.1 Candidatus Delongbacteria bacterium | reverse complement strand
AATTTTCGGTTGACGAAGAGTATGAGTTCGTTTCGGATTGGTGCAGGAAGACAAATTCGGAGCAGTTTGAGATCAGGTTCGGTAATGAATTTGCGGGAATGATCAGCCTTAGTCATATTGACATGGAGAAAAAATCTGCACGGGTAGGTTACTGGGTCGGAAGCGAATACAGGAAAAGAGGAATATGCTCGAAGGCATTTGAATTGATACTGAACGAAGCTGAGATAAAAGGGATCAAAGAAGTTCGGAGTAATATAGATAAGAATAATGAATATTCTCTTAAAATATGGGATAAGTATAATCCGGAAATCATCGAAAAAAATGAGAAACAATATACTGTTCGACTCACTTTATAACCACTTGCAAATATTAATTAAAATCATTATATTTCCTCAATGATACTATCAAATGATACTATCAAGTGCCTAATGGGAGGGTTATGAAGCCGCCTTATGATATTACGCCGGAGATATTGAATCTGATCGTTTCGATCTCGGAAAAACTGGGCGAGATAAATGCAGTGCATCTGAACAAGCCTTCGCCTAAGCTCAGGCGCGAAAACCGGATAAAGACAGTTCAGGCATCTCTTGAAATTGAAGGTAATACTTTGTCGCTTGATCAGGTCTCCGCTATTTTTGACGATAAAAAAGTTATCGGCCCTAAGAAAGATATTCTTGAAGTCAAAAACGCAATTGAAGTGTATAATATGATCGGGGAATTCGATCCGTTTTCAAAGGAATCTTTCCGTAAAGCTCATTCTATCCTCATGAACGGGCTGGTTAATAATCCCGGAAAATATAGAACAGGGTCTGTAGGCATTCTCAAAGGTAAAGAAGTAATGCATGTCGCTCCGCCCGGGGACAGGGTTCATTATCTGATGGACGAACTTTTTAAATATTTAAAATATGATAAAGACGCCATTCTGATAAAGAGCTGTGTTTTTCACTATGAAGCTGAGTTCATTCATCCCTTTACCGACGGCAACGGGCGTATGGGCAGGCTTTGGCAGTCGGTTATGCTGCGAAGTAAGTACCCTTTGTTCGATCATCTTCCGGTTGAGAGCGTGATAAAACAAAAGCAGAAAGAGTATTATAAAGCTTTGTCGCAGTCTGATAAAGAAGGCAGATCCACTCCTTTTATCGAGTTTATGCTGAAAATTATCGAGACAGAGCTTGAAATAATCCTGTGGAACGAATCGAAGATCATGAGCGCCGAAGAAAGGCTGAATGAGGCTAAAGAAAAGTTCGGCGGGCGGGAATTTTCAAGAAAAGAATATCTCCGCCTGTTTAAAAACATTTCCACGGCCACGGCTAGTAGAGATCTGAGATCCGGAGTAGATTCAGGATTACTCTTAAAAAGCGGCGAAAAGAATTTATCGAGGTACAGATTTATAATATGAAAGATCGTTCCGGCGTAGAAACGGCTT
>JAFGUL010000026.1 GCA_016938535.1 Candidatus Delongbacteria bacterium | reverse complement strand
AATATTTCAATCGGCGGAGCTTTCGGAATGGCTATGACCACTGTTGATGTTGAATTTGCAGATTCGGACGGTAATGATCAGAAAGAAACTAACCTCGGATCTGAAATTTCGTTAAAAAGCAAGATCAAATTATTCGAAAAGCTTTCTGTTGAACCTTATTTCGCTATGTTCATGCCGGGACCTGCAACGACAAAAGGTTCAGATGCAGAAGATTCACAAATGAGAGTCGGTCTGGTGTCAAAGATAAAATTCTAACAGTTTCCTGACATTCGGATAATAATAATCTAACATTCGGGATGTAAATTACAGTTGTAAATTGAAATAGAATTCAGGCAGATGAGCGGAAAGATCCTTAGACCTCCTACTAGCGCAGGAAAGGAGAGATCCGCTCCAAAAGACCTGATAATGATATACAGCCCCGATAGCAAAAAATCGGGGTTTTTTATTTCCGGAAAGTGATAAATTAAATTATATTTCAACCATGATATACATTATCTCAAATACAAGGTCCGGCAGCTACAGCAGAGCTAAGATATCAGCGATCGGAAAAGAACTTGACCGGCACGGAGCGGAATTCACTTCAGGGGAAACTGTCAGATCGGATGAATATATTACTATAAGCACTGATCCTTCCGCAATTAAAGAAGGAGACTCGATCGTGGCCGCAGGCGGAGACGGAACCGTAAACGCTTGCCTCCAGTTTATTCACGACAACCGGCTTAAAGACAAGGTAAAACTAGGTATAATCCCTCTCGGCACGGGAAACAACCTTATAAGATCCTTAAACCTGACGAAAAACATCAAGAAATCCGTTGAGATAATAGTAAGAGCTAAAACCGAAAAGATCAGCTACGGGCTGATTAATAACAAAAAAGCTTTTTTCAACTGCAGTTTCGGTTTTACTTCATTCGTACTTGAGAACAGAAGAACGAACTCGCTTTACGGTTACGCTTTGGACGGTTTAAGGCTCATTCCGGCTTTCAAGGGCTGTAAGGTAAAGTTTGCAGAAAATAGTATCGAAAAAAATATATTTGCCGGATTTTTTATGAATACGAAATTCTATATGTCAAAATTCAAATATCTCCGCAAAAATAATTCAGGGGCTGATCTGAAGTTTTTCTATATCGAACGAAAAAATCCTGTTATTGACGGTATAAGATCACTTTCTGCGCTGACAGGGCTTTCAAAATGGAACAAGATGTGTAAAGACAGATATACTTTCAGTCTTGACACGAATTGCAGGCTTGAAATTGACGGTGATGTATATGAACCGGAAAACGGTATGAATGAATATACTTTACGCAACGCTTCAACGATCGAAGTTATTACGAATAACTGACATCAAGTCCTACCTGACCTTAAATATAAGACCTTCGAGCGGACGGACTTCAAAATCTTTAAGCTGAATGAATCCCGATATTTTTCTGCCTGTTGTTGAAATTATGAGCCTGAATTCGTTGGCATCCTGAAAATTTATCCTATTCTCCTTATTCAGAAAGTTTAGAACTATAAGCAGGTATTCTCCGTTGTATGACCTTAAGTATGAAAGCAGTCCGTTCTTTCCTTTCGACACCGGTACCCAGTCACCCCTGCTGAGCGCGGAAATGCTGTTTCTGATCTTTGTCAGTTTTGTATAGAAATTGAGAAGAGAGTACTCGTTTGGTTTCTGAAACATGACATTACATCTTTCATATCCGGCATTTACAGGAAGCCACGGTTCAACTGAAGAAAAACCCGCGAAATCAGAATCATCCCACTGCATCGGTGTTCTTGCTCCGTCACGGCCTTTATACAACGGCCAGTAGATCTTTCCGAGAGGATCTTTGATCCTGTCTTTAGGTATCTTACCGTTCTTCATCCCTATCTCTTCGCCGTAATAGATGAAAGGTGTTCCCTTCAATGTAAGTTGAAGTACGGCTCTTATCTTTGCTTTTTCATGCGCTCTTGGGCAGTTTTTCTGCTTGTCGTAACTCCTTGAAAGGTCGTGATTGGAAAGCACAATACAGGGCCATCCCCCTGCAGGGATCCCCCCGTAAGATCTTTCAATTGCGTTGTAATATCCGGCTGCGCTCCATCTTTGAAAAAGGAGTGAAAAATCGAAAGCCATGTCCAGTGTGTCCTGACCTGATGACAGGTAATAACTGACAATATTGGATTCGCCGGGAGGAAGCGCGAATATCTCACCTACCAGCATCCTTTCATCGTAGGAATTTACAAGCGATCTGAATTCCTGAAGCAGTTTTACTGAAGTTGAGCGGTTCCTCGAATAGAATTTCCGCTTTCCGAAAATAAGTTCAAGAATTGTCGGATTTCTCCTAAGCTTTTTGTCTTTGACGATAAAATTTACTGCATCGAGCCTGAAACCGTCAACACCTTTTTCAAGCCAGAAACGGAAAATCCTGAAGAACTCTTCTTTGACCTCGGGATTTCTCCAGTTAAGGTCGGGCTGTTCTTTTAAAAATGAGTGGTAATAATATTCCCCGGTAGTTTTATCAAACTCCCAGGCTGGTTTTCCGAAAACGGTCATCCAGTTGTTCGGAGGCTTGCCGTTTTTACCTTTTGCCCAGATGTACCAGTCTCTTTTCGGATTCGCACCTGACGACCGGGATTCTATAAACCACGGGTGCTTCTCTGATGTGTGATTCATCACCATATCAATTATGATCTTCATGCCGATCTTATGCGCGGAGTTCAGAAGTTCGTCAAAATCTTCCATACTCCCAAAAACAGGATCAACAGAACAGTAATCCTCCACATCGTATCCGAAATCTGCCATAGGTGATTTAAAAACGGGAGAAAGCCAGAGAGCTTTTATTCCGAGATCTTTAAGGTGATCAAGCCTGTTGATTATACCTCTTAAGTCTCCGAAACCATCCTTATTTGAATCCTGAAAACTTGGTACATAGATGTGGTAAATAATACCGTGTTTCCACCATACATTCATATCCCCGGCAGTACTAATCTTCATTAAAGCTCAACGGCCTCAATAAAATCACTAATTATCTTTTCGGCAGTGAACTTCTTTGATTTACCGATGGCGCTCTTTTTGAAATTTTCATGGATTTCCTTATTCTGAAGATAATATGATGCTCTTTCTGCAGCTTCTTCCATTGTCTCAACAAGGAAACCGTTCTGATTATTGTTGATAATATCTTTGGGTCCTTTCGTATTATATGAGATCACAGGAAGTCCGCATGCCATGGCTTCAAGAACCACGCAGCCGAATGTGTCAAATCTCGAGGGCAGAATGAATATATCAGCTGAAGAGTAGATCTTCGGAAGGTCGGCATGATTGACCCATCCTAGAAAATCCGCCTCCGGGAGTTTCTCTTTGAGCTCGGCTTCGGCGGGTCCGGTTCCCGCTATGACAATTCTGATATCTTTGATCTTCTTTTGCACTTTGCGGAAAATCTCAGGAAGTTCAAATACGCCTTTTTCCTTGCTTATCCTGCCTGCATAAAGAATCGTCGGAACCTTTCTTTCCTCTATCATATAAAAAGAATTGTCAATATTTGCAGCCTGCCTTTCCTTTACGCTATAGGGTCTGAACATTTCATGAACCCAGTGAGCAGTCACGAAAACCTTGTCCTCATCAAATCCCATTTCTTTACTTGTGAGCCATTTCTTCTGGTCGGTATTGAGCACGAAGAGATTGTCGAAAGCTCCGTAATAGGCTCTTAGGTATCTTCTTGTCCTGCTTATTTCGTGAACATCAAACCCGAGAACATCTTTGGCGAAGGTGATCCAGTCGGTATGTATATAGAAGTGCGCCGGAACCGTGAAAGCGTGCTTCAGATAAAGAGCTGCAGCTCCCATTATCCCTTCTGTCGAACAGATTATCCTGTCGTATTCGCCTTCCTGGAATATTGAGTGGATCTTCAAAAAATTAGGTATTCTGATCGGCTGCTGCTTATAGAAAGGAAGAACGAATTCCATTTCGGGTTTTATCACGATCAGGTTATCATCAGCTTTAACAGTATTTGAGCAAACGAGAAGGTCTATCGGGAGATCTCTTTTCTTTATCTCTGAATGCATAGCCTGTAAAGACATTGAAACACCGTTCTTGTCCTCATAAGTATCGGTCATCCACAACATTCTCTTTGGATGCTTGTATTTTCCGGTCTTTTCAGCGAAATCGTTGTACAAAGGTCTTAAGTGGGTGAGTGATTTAGCGCTAGTAAAATTTGCTGCAAGGATTATGAGCGAAGTCAGCATGGGAAATGAAAGTCCGTCAAGAAATTTTGGCACATCGGGAGTTGTCATGTTCTTGTCCTTTCTGCCGCCTTTTCCCGAATAAGACCTCATATCGCTCGGGAGTTCAAGAAAACTGATAATATTATCCAGTGATGTATTTTCGAATTTCTTTTCAAAATCAATTTCATCAAGTTTTTTTGTCAGCCTTGAGAAAAGCACCTTATTCAACTGGTCTGATATTGAAGTAATGTGTTTCTGAAAGATATCTATTGTATCAGAATTAATTTCCTTCCTGGCTTCAGCGATCTTCACCGCAGAATCGAATACCGGTTTATATGCCTTGGGAACAAACAGTTTTCTGAAATTTGAAGGTATTTTTCCGTTGAAGGATTTATGAAACACATCAATAAAGCTTATAGTAACCTTGTGCCGCTGAATTTCCGATATGGCATTCGAAACAACAAAAGCGAGAACTTTGTCTATTGTGCTTCCTTTATGAAGAAGCATCCTTGTCAGCCCGGGATCTTTGAAGTTCAGACATACCTGATTGAAGTAGTCAAGAAATGCCACAGTCAGTTTTTCGGTATTCTGGTCAGATCCGTAAACCGCAGTATTACCTTTTTTAATTGCCTCGAGCGCAAGTTTTGAGAGCGGCTCCTTTTTCCTTCTCTCCTTCAGGTTTGGTATATGAAGATAACAACCTGACTGCCCTGCGAAAATACCCATGTGGCTGTCCGAACCGCCGGTAAATGATTTTTTGTAGGGGTTATTACAGTATTCAGAAATATCTATCTTGAATTTTGCCGCCAGCCTGTCAATATCTTCTTTTTTGAGTCCTTCAAGCCATGACCTTACAAGAAGGTTCTGCCATGTATTCCTCTGCCCGTTAATTATTTCGAACCTTTCAAAAAGCAGGGCTGTTTTCATAAAAAAATTGAAAGGAGGGATTCCGTCTGACTTGTACTGAAAAAGAGGGTGCGCCCAGACTGTCGGAATATCATTCTTTTTTGCGTATTTAAGGAACTTGTAAAGATCTTCCTTAAGATCGAAAAGAACTTTTTCCTGCTCTTGGTCAAACCCGTAAGCCAGAACATGAATGCCGATACCATAATCCGGTGCGATACAACTGAATTCAGCCCCGATCAGCATGTCCGTGCCTTTTTTTATCATTTCAAAATTAGATCTCGCATTATTGTGATTCGTAACGGTAAATACATCACACCCGTTCGTTTTGAGCGTCGTTATCAGATCTTCTGTTTTTAGCCATGTTTCGGGAACATTCAGTATCCTTCCCAGCAGCTCATCGGGAACATTGCTGTTGTGGTCGTGACAGTGAAGGTCTATTTTCAGGATCTCCTCCTTCGGAAATTTTCCGGATTCACTTTTCAGGAATTTCTGAAGTTCTGTTCTGAGTTCAGTCTGAAAATTCGTTTTTTTCTTCAATTTATTCTCCGTTCATATTTCTGTTTAATAAGTTCGACTGTTTTCAGCGGACCTGAAAGTATAAGTCTGTTAACAAGCCATCCGGGTATGCCTTCATTCAGTTTTATTCTGCCCTCTATTTTCAGCCTGCTTTTACATTCTCCTGACCCGACCAGTTCGAGCTGCTCTTCAAAATCGTCTATTCTTACTCTGTCTTGAAAAGTTTTGTAAGAACCGTCTTTACATGAATTGGAACTGATGATTGATTTCTCACCTGTCCTGGTTATGATGACTTTTGTTACCATATCTCTGTCATCGAAAGGCCATGGAGCATTGATCACAGAATAGTGCACAGTAACAGAATCTGACGAACTCAAAATCTGCAGCTCACTGATGTTCTCGAACAGTTCGGGAAATTTTTCATAATCCGTCAGGAAAACGAAAACAGAATCCGCTTCGCAGTTAAGATCTGCTTCGATCCTGTAAAACTTATCCGAACTTCCTCTGGTATAGGCTTTAAAATATTTCCCTGATTTCCTAAGCTGCCATCCTTCATCTCCCCAAATTAGAGAATTGAAAGCCACGATCATTATTATTAAGGCTGTTTTCATCGCGTGTAATTTAACATCTTATTGTTCGCATTTTGTCAGCAGTCTGTTAGATTTTTGTTAGGTTTTACAGAATTTAGCGGTTTCAAATTATAACACGATTCTAACTCTTCGCAAATATTTCAGTAACATTTTTATCATAAATTTGGTATATTGTTAATTGTAACCTAAAGGAAGGTTTATGAGCAGAGAAAGAATATTTATAGTTGAAGACGAAGAGGATATTCAGGAGCTTATCTCCTACAATCTCGCAAAGAATTCGTTTTCGGTCAAGGTTTTCGGTAACGGCGAAGAATTTCTGGATTACATTGAAACAGACACCTGCGATCTCGTACTGCTTGATCTGATGCTGCCGGGAATGGACGGGCTTGAGATCTGTAAAAAACTTAAGAAGACCCCGGCAACCGAGAACGTACCTGTCATAATGCTTACCGCAAAAGGAGAAGAAACGGATATTATTACCGGCCTTGAGATAGGTGCGGACGATTATATCATAAAACCGTTCAGTCCGAAAGTTCTGGTGGCCAGGATCAAAGCCGTTCTAAGGCGTAAGGAACAGATCACGGAGATCAAGAAAGAGAATATAACAGTTCATGATATTCAGATCGTACCGGGCAGATATGAGGTAATAGTAAAAGGCGAAAAAGTCACACTGACCGCTTCGGAATTTAAGGCTCTTCATCTTCTTGCAGGGAGACCGGGATGGGTTTTCACAAGATATCAGATAGTGGAAAGCGTTCACGGCGAGAATTATCCTGTTACGGACAGAAGTGTTGATGTCATGATGGTAAGTTTAAGAAAAAAACTCGGGGATGCCGGGAGGTATATTCAGACCGTAAGAGGCATCGGATACAGATTTATGGATAGAAAGGAACACTAATGAGAAGAAAACCTTTTTTCTGGAGCATTTTTCCGGCATTCGTCTTTATAACTTTCGTATCAGGTCTGCTGATCGTGATCTTTTCAGTTAAAACATTCAAGCAGATATATTCTGACTTCATTTTCGAGAGGATTTCAAATGAAGCTGCACTTGTTAAGGCACAACTTGAAGGAGCCGAACAGACAGAACTTGCGAAACTGGACAGCATAGTTACAGGATTTGCATCTTCTCTAACAACGAGAATAACAGTGATTGATGAGAACGGCCTGGTTCTGGCTGACAGCAAAGAAAATGCCTCTATTATGGAAAATCACAGGACCAGACCGGAGATCTCTGCCGCACTAGCGGGAGAAAGAGGAAGGTCTATCAGATTCAGCTCCACAGTAAAAAAGGATATGATGTATGTAGCTATTCCTGCTTTTGAAACTAAAAACAGAAGACTGGTCGTAAGAACAGCCTACCCGCTGATGAGCTTCTCAGAGACGATTTCGATATTTACACAAAAAATTCTCTGGATCGTAGTTTTTGTTATTATAATGCTTGCAGTGGTGAGCCTGTACCTTTCAAAGAGAATAAGTCTGCCTCTCATCCGGCTGAAAGACAAAGCAAAAAAGTTCGCCGGAGGGGATTTTAAACAGGAGATCGAAGAATATTCGCAGTATGAAACTAACGAACTTTCAAGAACAATGAACTTTATGGCGACGGAACTTGAAGAAAAGATCAGAAACCTTGAACTT
>JAFGUL010000025.1 GCA_016938535.1 Candidatus Delongbacteria bacterium | reverse complement strand
TCAGTTTTTCGGTTTTAGCTATGATTTCGCAGCTTTTGTTGGGGTTTTTGATCATATCCTCAAATTTAACTGAATCAAGACTGATCCCCGCTTTGAAAAAAAGATATTCTCTGAAAGAAAGTCCCCGAAGCCTGTATATTTTTCCGCGCCTTGAAAGATCGTAATTACCTTTGATAAGATCTAAGCTTGAACTACCTGAAAAAACCGTTTTTATTTTGGGAAATGAATCATAGATATTTTTTAATTCATGGCTCCAGTTCCTGTATTTGTGCACTTCGTCAAAGAAAAAATATTTCACGCCGTTCTTTTCGTATAATTCTTTCACGAAGTCTAACAGATTGACCTGAAGAAAATAAATGCTGTCTAAAGAAGCATAAACACACTCGTCTTTATTCTCAATTTTTTCTTTAATATATTGAAATAACATAGTTGTCTTCCCCGAACCCCTCGGACCGACCAGACCGGTCAACCTGTTTTTTAGGCTGAACTGATCGAACAAATATCGGTGTTTATCGAAATCTGTTTCGTCAAGAAGCCTTCTGTATGTTTCAATAATTTCGTCTATCATTGGAATACACTCCGATTTTTTAATGATTTTATTGGAATATACTCCAATTTGTGCTAATTGTCAAGAAAACTTGAAATTATAATTCTCCAAATGAAAATTTTGATCCCAAATACAAAACTGAAGTATCCTTCTGAAATTTGCTGCTTGCAGTATTAAACAAGAATGAAGTACCGCCGAATAATTCAAATCTTCCGAATCTGAAAGATGCCTTCACGGGTATCCCGAATACATTGTCGTAAAACTCAACATCAGAATCATATCCTCCGTTGATCGTTGTTCTATTCTCTACATGATCAAAATAAAGACCTGCCCTTAATACAAAATTCTTTTTTGGTTGATACACAACTTCATTTGTCATTCCAAAAGCGTACATTTGCGACGAGATATCGATCGACCCCTCGTATGCCTCACTTCCACCTTCCTCATCATTAAAAGAATACTGTCCGTGAAAAGTCGCTGCATAATGAAGTTCTTCCTTTAATTTGAAAACCTTTTCAATTCCCGCCATAAAAAGATAGCCGTGATGTGACTTACCTTCATTAGCTGAGATTGAGAAATCTCCGATCAGTTTAATTTCTTTCTTTAATTTTATCCCGAATTCGAGATCAGCTATTATATCTGGAGAGGCTTCATAGTCACCTTTTTCAGTAACCTTGTAGGCTTGAGTCAATTCTCCTGCTACAGCTATCTCATATTTTCTTTCATCAATAAAAGTTGAAGAATTCATTCTTTTTACAGGAAGAATAACTGTTATCATGCAGCTTTGAAAAAATATCGCTAAAAATAATAAAACCACCAGTTTGTATTTTCTATTTAACATAATAATTGCTCCTTAATAATGATACCTTTTGGTATTATACCACTTGGTATTATACTGATCGGTATAATCATTTTTGCATCACAATTTGACTTCATTGATATTCCCCTACTCTTCATAGACCTAAATTTAAACCCTTTAGTTCAAAAAACAAAATTATATTTATTGATTTCCTCCTCTTTTTTTAGTTTATTACTCATAATATCACTTCGGAGTTGTTTATATGCTGGGTTTTTTAACAGATTTGAGAACAAGATCATGGGTCATATTCGGGATATATGTTCTGCTTTTCATTGCGGGGCTTTCAATATTCTTTACAAAGAGCAGCGGACTGATCATTTCGGGAATTAAAAAGCCGAACGGCAGGCTGGAGATAACTTATCAGGCTTCATCATCAGACCCTGTAACCGTCGCTCCGGTTACAGGCATTTTTCTTGTGCCGGAAAACCCCGAGGATTCGACTTCTGTTAAAAATATCGTGTTTAGAACGAGCCTGTACGGTAATTTCACTATTGATGATTCTGTTTATGAGCTCGAAGAAGATGAGAAAGAATCTCTGCATGAAGATCTGATAAATTTCGCCGATGACGGTTCTGTTTCGGAATTCGGGAGAACTTTCGGAAGAAGCTGGTTTATCAGGATTCTCGGGATAATACTCGCTGCTGTTTCATCCTGGTTCGGATTTAAGAGCTATAGAGAGATCCCTGACTCGACGGAAGAACAGAAGGCCGAGATAGTTTCCAAGCTGAAAAATATCGGTTCGGGAATTGCGCATCTGAAGGATAAAATACCCAAAAATATGGTTCCTAAAAATATTATCCCGAAAAAGACTGATCATAACGACGGCAGCCGCACTCAGGTAATAGACACGACAGAAAAACTTCTTAAAGTCGTAATATTTGCATCAGATCTAAGGGGAGTTAATCCCGAAGCTTTCAAAATACCGGGAATGGAAAGTATAAAGATCGCCTGTGATACCAGGCTGAAAAATGACCTCGAAGCAAAATACGGGAAAGAATACGGACACATTCCTTACGAAGGGAAAAAAAGTGTTCCTGAAATACTTCTCGGTCTTGAAAGCGGGATGAAGAACTTCACCGGCTATGTTATGGTACAGACAGTGCAAAATCCTGATATTGACAATAATTTCACCGACAGATTCTACAAATTCCATAAAGACAGGAACAATGAAAGTTCGGTAGCGACATCCGAGTCTTCTGAAGAAAAGATCAGATCGGGAAAAATAATCAGGAACATTGCGAACAGAATAATGAAGATCTCCGCCTCTGAAGAATTAAATGACAACCCGGGAATGGCTTGCGAGGTTTATGCCGGCCTTTTATGTTTCAATACCAAAAAACTCTTCGATTCATTGAGAAAATATATTTCAGGCTCGAATTTTGACGGAACTCTCGAAGGATTGATCGAATTATACAGCAGGAGCGGATATAAGGTAAACAGCCTTTCCGTTTCCGAGGCCGGTTCAGCGGACTCAGCTCCGAAGAATTTTATGTCTTCGAAACCTTTTGCCTCACATTCTCAGAAAACCTCGGCTCTTATTCTTACTTCCGGTAATGACCCTTTAAAAACTGTTCTCAGCTGTTATGAAGCAGTATCAATTCCTGAGATCGAGAACACCGGGATAATTATAAGAAAAGAGTTTGAGGAGAATATTAAAGAGATGCTCGGGGAATCTCCTCAGATCATGCTTACTGAAGATGACCTCGGAGACGGCTATGACGCTATGAAAGCTTACGACTGGCTCAGAAATTCGGGCGGAAATGTCGTAGCCCTGACAGGAAAATGCGGGATAATTTCAAAAGAAATAATAAAGAACCTCATAATTATGCATATCGGCAACAATAATACCTGCACAACTGTTCTCAGCGGTGATGAACCGGTAATCTACTGTGTAAAAACGGATTATTTCATTTATGCGGTAAAGAGGATCATTAAAGACGATGATACTAAGAAATACTATCTTTCACAGATAACGCAAATTCTACAGGATGACAAAAAACAGGTTTCGGTTATTTCTCTTGATGAGCTGAAAAACTAAATTTTGGGAGGATTTATGAGATATTTTTCTATCTTAACAGCATTGATCCTGACTGCAGGATCCTTCTGCCTTATCACTGCGGAGGAAATGACAACTTCAAAGGAAGTAGCCGCCGCTAAAGAACTCTATGAGAGAGGCCATACCGAACAGGCCCGTTCAATAATAGGAGTTCTTAAGACAGATAAGAACAGTCTTTTGGCCCAGCAGGCATGGTATCTTGATTTTGATCTCTTTGACGATCTGTTCATTCCCGTAACTTTCACTACAACACCTGAGACTTTTGTTGTTTCTCATTATCTAAGTTCTAAATTACAAGATCTTGAAGTTTTTAAAAAGAACTTCAAAAACAGCAAATTCGCTCCCGCTATAGAAAAGAAGCTGTCCGAGGATGCTGAGCAGTTCAATTCAAAAATGAATATTTACAAGAGCTACTATAATTTTGATCTGTCAGACAGTTGTTCGATCGAGTTCAAATCGGACTCCACTTTCACTGCCGTATTCGAAAAAACACTTTCGGCTGAACCTGAACAGACTCTGAAGATCTCCTATGCAGGGAAACTTGAAAAATACGAACCATGGGGTGATATGAAAGACGAATGGGGCTCGACAGGACTGATCCTTGATACGGACGGAACGATCATTATCGAACTTGATGGAAAAACGATCAGAGAAATAGACCGTCCGGCCTCAATAAAACAGTATCCGGAATATGTTCTGAGAAGAGTGACTGAATACGGATTTACGCAGAACAAAACTTTTATAAGAGAAGATAATACAGAACAGCTGTCATCTATGGCAATGCTGCTGAACGACAATATAGCGATCGGATATCTGAATCTTAGGATACTGTTCGGTAAAATGAATGAACTTGTACCTTACCAGAGGGGACCTTCAGGAGAGGATTTCAGAAAGAATTTTAAATCAAAAGCATATTTTGACCTGATGGTTTATAAAAAATAGGTTATTGTCCGGAAATTTTCGATCTGAATTCATCTGTCTTTAAAGAATCTTCAACATTGTGTTCTCCGACAGCTGTCCGCCTCAATTCTTTAAGATAGGCATAAGTACCGAGTCTGGTTCCGATATCATCTGCAAGCGTCCTTATGTAAGTACCCTTTGAACAATGTACTCTTATTCTGATACTTTCTTCAAGACATTCAAGTATATCAATGGAGTGAATGATTATCTTTCTCGGCTCCCGTTCCACCTCTATGCCTTTTCTTGCAAGTTCATAAAGCCTTTTTCCGTCCTTTTTGAGGGCTGAAAACATGGGCGGAAGCTGCAGCTGCTCTCCTTTAAAACTCATTACGGCCGCTCTTATCTCTTCTTCAGAAACTCTTTTATCAGATTCCGCTATTATTTTACCTGTTTTGTCAAATGAGTCAGTTCTCTCTCCCAACTTTATCTCCGCTTCGTAAACTTTATCGGAGAGCATCAGACTGTCCTGAATTTTGGTCGCTTTACCGACAAGCAGTATAAGCAGTCCTGTTGCAAAAGGGTCAAGTGTGCCTGCATGACCTATCTTTTTGATCTTGAGTATCTTGCGCATTTTTGCGACCACATCAAAACTGGTGCAGCCGGCTTCCTTGTCAATAAGAACGACGAACCCGTCGGGAAGCGGTTCCGGTATTTCAGAGTTTCTTTTTAATACGATCATTTATTTATTCGGTTCCGTAATATTTAAGGCAAAGCTGCTTAAGTTCTTTCAGCAGAGTATTTTCGAGTTCTTCTAAAGATCCGTAAAATCTTATACCTGCCGCATTCTTATGCCCGCCGCCCTTCCACTTTGAAGAAAAATCGCTGACATTAAAATCACCTTTTGATCTCAGGCTCAGTTTATAGAAATCTTCACCGTTCTTCCTTATAAAAACCGACACTTCAGCTTCTTCTATCGAATTTAGGGTCATCAGTACAGGCTCGTTTTCGATAAGGGGATTAGAAACCTGGTCATTATATGCAACTGCCAGTTTTTCATTTTCGAAAAGTTTGATCTGAGATATTATTTTACTGATCTTAACAGTTTCAGAGTAGCTTAGCCTGAGAAATATTCTGTCAGTTATATCCGCGAGATCAGAACCGCAGGACATCAGCTCTCTTACAGCCTCGATAGTTTTAATATTCGTGTTCCCGAAGCGCAGGCCTCCTGTATCTGAAAGAAGTCCGGCAAGCAGACAGTCAGAAATCTCTCTTGTGATACTGATATCGTTCTCTCTGAATATTTTTATAAGGATCTCTGATGCTGATGAAGCAGCCGGATCTATATAATTTAAGGTGCCGAAATTATCATTCGTGGGATGATGGTCAATGTTTACAATGAACGCATTTCCGGCCACAAGCTCCTTTACTTTTCCTATCCTCTCAAAATTTGCAGTATCAAGCACTATTACATTTTCATATTTCTGATCTATCGAATCGTCATATCGCACAAATGCCTTACGATCTTTTCCGAGAAGAAAACCGAATCTTTCGACAAATTTGTCTTCATTAACAATTAACGCTTTCTTTCCCGACAGTTTAAGTGCCCAAAATACAGCACAGCAGGCGCCGATATTGTCACCGTCGGGAGCGTAATGCGATGTGATCAGAAAATTATCCCTTTCCTTTAAAAAAGAGCCTATTTTCGCTACAGGATCACTCATCTTTATCTTTTTTAACAGAGTTCAGCAGTTCTTCGATCTTAAAAACATTGTCGAGAGTGTCGTCATAAAAAAACCTTATCTCGGGAACGATCCTTAAAGAAATATAATTCCTGATCTTCATTCTTATCGTTTTGTTGTTGTGCCTGAAAAGTTTTTCTATGTTTTCCACATCTTCGGGAGAATTCTTTATCGAAGAGAAATAAACATTCGCTACTGAAAGATCCGGGCTTACTTTAACATGTGTTATGCTTGCAAATTTAAGATCCTCAATGTTCAGATCATTGAATATTATCTTCGATAATGCCTTTTTCAGCTCTGAGGATATTCTGCTTACCCTTTTTTTATCCGACATCATTATACCTCAAGTTTTCTCTGGGTTTCTTTATATTCGAATACCTCAATAATATCGTTTTCCTTGAAGTCGTTAAAGTTCTCGATACCTATCCCGCACTCGTATCCGGCCACTACTTCTTTTGCATCGTCTTTCATTCTCTTTAGGGAATTAAGTTTACCCTGATATATCTCGATGCCATCCCTGATGACCTTCAAAAGCGCGTTTCTGATAACTTTTCCGCTCAGAACATAACTGCCGGCAATAGTACCCATTTTGGGAACTTTAAATGTGGCTCTCACTTCTGCCGTTCCGAGAAGTTCTTCCGTGATAAGCGGCTTCAACATACCTTCAAGCGCGCTTTTTACTTCTTCAAAAAGATCATAGATTATGCTGTATATCCTTATCTCAACCTTCTTCTGATGTGCAAGTTCTTTAGCCTTATTGTTGGGCCTTACATGAAAACCAAGTATGATCGCATCCGAAGCTTCGGCAAGAAGCACATCTCCTTCAGTGATCGCCCCGACACCTTTTGACAGTATCTTGACAGCCACTTCCTTATTAGACATTTTCATCAGGGTATCACCGATAGCCTCAACAGAACCGTCAGCATCTGCCTTTATCAGAAGATTCAGATTCCTGATATCTCCAAGTTTTATCTGCTCGGACACATTGTCTAGAGTAACGATATTAATCTTATGCTGTGCCTGAGCCCTGTTTATCTGTTCTCTCTTGCTTGCAATTGATCTCGCTTTCTGTTCGTTATCTACTACGATAAAGCTGTCTCCCGCATTGGCAGACGAAGAAAAACCGAGCACCATAACAGGATAAGCCGGCTTGGCTTCCGCGACATTCTCTCTTCTTTCGTTCAGCATAGCTCTCACTTTTCCGTAAGTCTGACCGCATACGAACACATCACCCACTCTCAAAGTCCCTTTTTGAACGAGTATTGTTGAAACAGCACCGAAACCCTTATCAAGTTTCGATTCGATCACAGTTCCGATCGCCTGACATGAAGGATTAGCTTTCAGTTCGAGCATATCAGATTCAAGAATTATCGCATCAAGAAGCTCTTCTATCCCCTGACCTGTTTTTGCCGATATCTCTACAGACTGATACTTTCCGCCCCACTGCTCTACAAGAATATTTCTCTGAGAAAGCTGGGTTCTTATTCTTTCCGCATCGGCATTCGGTCTGTCCATCTTGTTTATCGCAAAAATGATCGGAACTTCAGCGAGAAGCGCATGATCAATAGCCTCATTGGTCTGAGCATTTACCTTGTCGTCCGCTGCGATAACTATGATAACAATGTCAGTGACCTTGGCTCCCCTCGAACGCATCGCGGTGAAAGCCTCGTGCCCCGGAGTATCAAGAAAAGTAAGGTTCTTGTCGTTATAGTCAACTACATAGGCACCAATATGTTGAGTTATGCCGCCGGATTCTCCTGCGACGACTTTTGTGTTTCTTATATAATCAAGCAGGGATGTTTTTCCGTGATCAACATGACCCATAACTGTAATGATCGGATTTCTCTCTTTTAAAAGTGCAGGGTCTTCATGTTCGTCTTCGTAGAAGAAATCCTCATCGTATTCACTCTCGAACTCGACTTCAGTATCAAATTCAGCAGCGATCAGCTCTATAGTTTCTTTATCAAGTCTCTGGTTGATCGTTACCATCATTCCAAGACTGAAACATTTGGTTATTATCTCAGTTACGCTTACATCAAGCTTATTCGCAAGTTCTGAAGTTGAAATGAATTCGGAAACTTTGATAACATCTACTTCAACCTCGATTTCCGTACCGTCAGCCTGTGATTTTCTTTTCTTTTTCTTTTTAAAGGATTTCGAGGTATCGGTGCTCATTTTACTCAAAGTTTCTTTTACGGAATCTTTTACCTCCTCCTGACTCACCTTATCCTTTTTACGCTTCTTCTTTCCGCCTCTTTTAACAGCTTCGTCGGCAGTTTCTACAACACCTCCGTCAGCTACGACAACAGAAACTTTCTTGTGTCTTCTGCGTTTAAAAACAGGTTTACCTTTAGGAGCTTTATCTTCTTTTATAGCATCCCTGTCATCAGCTTTTTTTACTTTTTTGCCTTTACCGTCTGCCTGCTTAGGATTATCTTCAGATTTAGTAGAATCTACTCCGGCTTTTACTGATGACGGTTTTTCTTTTACAGTTTTTGGGGGTGTTTCCGAGCGTCTTTTTATGACAAGTCTTTTGGTATATTTATTCTTTTCATCTTCTTCGGGTTCCGGAATTGCTGCAGTAACCGGTTCTGATTCTTCCTGAGGTTCAGGTTCGTTTTTCGGTATTTCAGGTTCGGGAGCAGGTTCAACTGGATGATCTTCCTTCTCAGTTCTTTCCTCTTTCATTTCCTCTTTTGACCTGGTTTCGTCCTTTATTCTTCTTCTTGAGCGCTTTTCCTTAGGCTGTTCGTCCTCATTATCGCCTGAATGAATTATCTCATCTATTTCAGACAACCTGGACTTGATGCCGATCTGCTTCTGCTGAGCATTTATTACTTTCTCGTCCTCTTCTTTTTTCCTGGGTTTTTCTTCTTCAATATAGCTCCTGTATGTCTCAGGCACGAATTTTTTCAATATACTGCAATAAATATCATCATCAACTTTGGCTGAAATACTTTTTGAAACATCAACTTCAGGATGCTCTGACTTGATAAAATCGAGGATTTTCTGAGTGGTAAGTTCAAGTTCTTTAGCGATTTTAGATATTTGTCTCTTTTTTTCTTTCATTGTGCGGTCCCCTCGTGTGTTTTTATCAGTCTTGCTATTTCTCTCTGCAGTTCAGAATTAGCGAATCCCATAACTTTTATTCCGTCCCTTCCGGTCATTTTTCCGATATCGAATCCGTCATTTAATCTTATCATTTTACCGGGCTCAATTTTTGCTGACAGGTTCTTTTCTGTATTACGGCTGACTTCAGAATTCAACAGAACAAGCCCAAGATCCTTAAATTTCGTCATCTCAAGTCTGTTTTGCCCGATCACTGCGACCCCCGATCTGATAGAGAAATTGATCAGAGTGCTCAGTTTCTTAAGCAATTCCTCATTATTCTGCGTAGTAACTGTCAAGTGTTGCCTTTATATAGTTATACTTACCCTCATCCATACCTTCTATCTCAAGCAGTTTACTTTTATCCATTTCATAGAAAGTCTCGGCATCTTCAATACCGTTATCAATAAGGAACTGCTTAAGCTCATCGGTAAATTCTTCCACTTTCTGGATAGTAAGATTGGTTATTTCATCGTACTGAGTTTCTGACATTATCTTGATAGAGTAACCCGATACTTCTTCGGTCAGTTCGATATTACTGTTCCTTATGCCTATTACATCTTCATAAATATGGTCGGGAACAATAGCCTCGCCTGTTTTATTTTCGACATCGAGATCGAGTTGATATTCTGTTTTAATACCGAGCAGTCTTGTGATGAAGAGTTTGGGCTCGTCTATTCTCTGAATGATGTCGATCTTCTCTTTGTTGAGTTCCGATACAATGGCAGTTATCCTCGATCCCCTCTGACCTACGCATGCACCGACCGGATCAACTCTTGAGTCCAGAGTTTCCAGAATGACTTTCGACCTTATACCCGGCCTTCTTGCGACCTGAACGATCTCGATGATGCCGTCACTGATCTCGGGAACTTCAGATTCAAACAGCTTTTTAATAAAATCGGCATCAGATCTTGAAACTATTACCTTCACATCCTGATTTTTGTAGTAAACATCCTTAATAACAGCCTTGATCAGTTCGCCTCTTCTGTATCTTTCATTGAAAACAGACTCTGATTTTGGCATTATCACTTCAATATCATCATAATTGATCTTAATCTCCCGAGGAGTTATCTGGTGGATAGAACCGATGATTATTTCGCCTATCCTTTCGATATAGTTGTCATAAGTGTTGGCTCTTTCAACCTTCTTTATCTTCTGGGCCAGTATCTGCTTGGCAGCGATAATGTGCCTTCTTCCGAATGAGTCAAAGTCGATTATCTCAGGCAGGTCATCACCTACTTCAGCATCCTCGTCAATTTTAAGAGCGTCTGAAAGACTGATCTGACTTACCGGATCGTAGAACTCATCATCTTCAACAACTTCTCTTTCATGGATTATCTCAACATCACCTGTATCTATGTTGAAAGTCACGCTGAAATAATTCTCTGCACTGTCCTCTTCTTCAAGGTTGTATTTCTTCTTCAATATGCTTAAAAATATTGACTTAACGATCTCGCTTAATTTTGAGCGGTCGATTTTCTTTTCCTTTACAATCCCTTCGATTGCGTTTACTACTTCTCTAGCGTCCATCTGAACAGACCTCCTGTATTAAAATTTTATTTTCAGCTTCGCTTTGACGATATCCTCATACCTTATCTGCAATTCGGTCTCTTCAACGGCTATGATCACATGTTCGTCTTCAGCTTTGATAAGATTTCCCTCGGCTTTAATTTCTTCATCTTCTTTTCTGTATATCAGCTTAACATCCCTTCCTTCGTTCCAGTAAAAATCATTATAAGTTTTCAGCTCTCTGTCAATGCCGGGAGAACTTACTTCCATCTGATAATCACCATTAAAGAATCTCTCCGGGGTCAATGCGGCAGTTTTATTGAATTCTTTTGTAATAGCCGTGAGATCTGACACTTTAGGACCCTCTTTTGATCCTACCGAAACCTTTATCAGAACTCCTCTTGAATTTGAAGTCAGTACAATGTCTACAAGTTCCTGTCCGTATTTTTGCGATATCGGCTCTATCACTTCTGCAATTCTGTCCTTCATTTCCTGCGTAATTTTACCTCCTTTATAACAAAAAAAGCGGGATTTCCCACTTTTCAGCCATTCGTTAAACTACAGCCCGAAATATAATACCGAATATTACAAAAAGCAAGCTTTATCTTATGTCTTTTTTACAAAATCCGCTATCTGTTCAGCGAGTCCAGAGGGATCAAGTCTCAGGATTTTAAGGAGTTCTTCAACTTTACCGTGTTCTACGAATTTATCCGGAATTCCTATTCTCTTCAGGTTGACATTTACTGCTTCTGAATTATAATACTCAAGTACGGCGGAACCGAATCCTCCTGCGAGGGAATTTTCTTCTACTGTTATGATATTGTCGAATTTTTCAGCCGCTTCGTCAAGTATGGAAATGTCAAGGGGCTTAACGAATTTCATGTTGTAAATTGCGGCATCAATATTGTCATTTTTTAAGATTTCCGCGGCCTGAATTGCTGAATTGGTAATGTTGCCGGCGCACAAAACTGCTGTTTTGGAACCTTTCCTTACTAGTTCGCCTTTGCCCAAAGCGATCCTTTTTGCATCAGGAGCAATGTCTTCGCATCCGGGTCCGGATCCGCGCGGGTATCTTATTGCGAAAACCCCCCTGTTTGCAGCAGCGTATTCAAGCATATCAGCAAGTTCATTCTCATTCGCAGGCGACATAATAATTAAATTCGGGATCATTCTCAGGTATGAAATATCAAAAACTCCGTGATGGGTCGGACCGTCCTCACCCACAAGTCCGGCTCTGTCGATAGCGAAGATCATATCAAGTTCCTGTAAAGCGCAGTCATGAATAATCTGATCCAACGACCTCTGAAGAAATGTAGAATATATCGCAACAACGGGTTTAAGTCCTTTTAGCGACAGTGCGGCTGCAAATGTAACGGCATGTTCTTCTGCTATGCCTACATCGAAAAATCTGTCAGGATATCTTTCGCAGAAATCGGCAAGACCTGTTCCTACCGCCATAGCAGCGGTTATTGCAACTATTTTCTTGTTCCTTTCTGCTATATCACACAGGGTCTTTCCGAAAATATCCTGATATTTCGGTTTCTCATCTTTGGTCTTAGCCGGTTCAAGTATCCCCGGGCCGACTCCGTGATAAGTTCCCCTTACATCCTGTTCTGCCGGCTTATAACCTTTTCCCTTTTCCGTGACTACATGCAGAAAAACAGGACCCGATACTTTGTTCTTTATGTTTTCGAGTACTTTTATGAGCAGCGGCAGATTATGTCCGTTTACAGGACCGATATAATTAAATCCGAGTTTTTCAAACAGTATTCCCGGAGTCAGAAGAGTCTTAACACTGTCCTCTATCCTTGAAAGTCCCTGCCTGATCTGTTTACCGACTTTATATTTCCCGGCAAAATTCCATATATCGTTCTTGAATTTATTGTATGTAGGATCTGAAAGTACGGATGTTGTGTATTTTGAAATAGCTCCGACATTCTTGGAAATAGACATCTCGTTATCGTTGAGGATCACAAGGAAATTTTTGCCCGAGGCACCTGCGTTATTGAGCCCTTCAAAAGCCAGTCCGCCTGTAATTGAACCGTCGCCGATCACTGATATGACATTATATTTTTCATTTAGAATATCCCTGGCCATTACAAAACCGAAACCTGCAGAAATGGAAGTGGAAGCGTGCCCGACTCCGAAAGAGTCATATTCTGATTCGGAAGGTTTTATAAATCCGCTGATCCCCCCTAACTGCCTGTTCGTATTGAAAACTTCTCTCCTGCCTGTGTAAATTTTATGAGCGTAAGCCTGATGACCCACATCCCATACGAGTTTGTCCTTGGGCAGGTCATAAACCTTCATAAGTGCTATGGTAAGTTCAACAACCCCGAGACTCGGAGCAAGGTGTCCCCCGGTCTTGTCAACATTTTCTATTATAAATTCTCTTGTCTCATCTGCAAGAGAAAGAAGATCTCTTTCTGATAATTTCTTTATATCCAGCGGTGAGTTTATTTTTCCAAGTACCTTCATTTTCTGCCTTCTATTGAGATCGCTATCCCGTTTACTTTTTCCAGATCCTGCGGCGTATCAACACCAATAGAATCATCGTTGACTTCAATACATCTGATCTTAAAGCCGTTCTGAAGTATTCTGAGCTGCTCTAAAGATTCAGACCTTTCAAGACTTGTACTTTCCATATTCACAAATGTTTTAAGAAAATCCGCTCTGTATGCATAAATGCCGATATGTTTATAGAATTCCGGTTCGTCGTCTTTGCTGAAAGGGATAGGAGACCTTGAAAAGTACATGGCATGACCGTTATTGTCCACAACCGCTTTTACGAGATTTACATTGCCTGCGGCTTCAGTCCCGGACACTTTTTTTACCGGTGTTGCGCACACAGAAAGATCATCTTCCAGAAGACCTTTGACAAGCGCATCGACCGTAGCAGGATTCAGAAGCGGTTCATCTCCCTGGATATTGACAATTATATCATAATCCGAATCTTTCACAGCAGCGAAACATCTGTCAGTACCGGTTCTGATAGAAACATCAGTCATGACAGCTTTTTTACCGTGCTCAACAATATGATCGAATATTCGCTTATCGTCCGTAGCCACAATAACATCATCGAGCATCTGTGATTTCTCAGCCTGTTCAACTACCCTCATGATCATTGATTTACCGTTGATCATCTTTAAAGGTTTCCCGGGCAGTCTGACCGAACTGTATCTTGCCGGTATCACTCCTGCTGTTTTCGGTTTATGCATCAACGACCTTCCTGAGTTCATCGATCTCGAACGGTTTATTCAATATTCCGCTTACTCCGTATTCTTCCATTTTTTTGTCCGAAAGCAGCTGATGGTATCCGGAGATAATATATACTTTTTTACCCGGGCAGGTACAGTTGATCTTCTTGGCGATCTCAACTCCTGTCATGTCCGGCATCTGATAGTCAGTGATAATGACATCGAAATCCTGCGGATGAACCGTTTTATTCAGGCTGTTGCCGGATGTAATAGCAACTACTTCGTGATCAAGCATTTCAAGTATCTCAGTAAGTACTTCGAGTATGTCAGGCTGATCATCGATTATAAGTATTTTTTTACCCATCTTTTCCCCGGTTTCACTACTTCAAACAAAGAACCCGAACCTGCGGTTCTTACACGCTAATATTAAGCATAAATATTGAAAATTACAAGCTGTTTTTTTCGTAAAAGCCGACAATAAATCTTATTTAGTTTTTATCTCTTCTACCGCCTCGGCATGCCTTTTGAGCTCTTTTGCCTCGTCTTCCTCGCACTTTTTGAGCATCTGATTAGCCCTTTTCTTAGTAAGCTTGATCTTCTTCATCTCGTTCTCGTGTCTCTTGAGCTCTCTTTCGATAAAATATTCCTTATCCGGAACATTCTTTTCTATCTTTTTGAGAGATTTAGCCGGAGTTTCTTTTTCTTCAAACTCGATTTCTTCCTCGAGATCAGCCTCTTCCTCAAAATCCGTAAATCCCTCTTCTTCGGCATCAACGGTAACATTTTCGGACTGCTTTTCCACTTTCTGCTCTCCCCTCCTTGACTGCGCATTAAGGTCATTCATACCTGCAGCAGCAACGAGAAGAAGCACCATAGCAATCACTAAACTTTTTAAACCAACCTTCATAATACCTCCTTTTCGGTTTAGTTCATAATCTGAATATAGTGAGAATTTTTCAGTAAATCAACAAAAAAACCGGTTTATTTACAGAACAAAAAAAAGTATATTTAGTAGAATTGAGGCAAAGTTAATTATGAGATCAAAAAAGGAATTATGGAAAGACTCATTTTTTTCAAACCGGAATATCTTAAACTGCTGTGGGTGATCATACCTTTCGTTCTGCTTTTCGCCCTGGCTATACGCTTAAGGCTGTCTTCTTCAAAATCGCTGATCGGCGAAAAACTCTTCGACAGAATAGTATCAAACATGTCTGTTAAAAAGATCGTTTTGAAGAAATTTTTTGTGGTTACAGCACTCGGACTGATCATTTTTGCGCTTGCGGGGCCTCAGATCGGAACAAAGATGGTCAAAATGAAAAGACAGGGTATTGATATCGTAATAGCTATTGACTTGTCAAGATCTATGAATGCGGAGGATATTTTTCCGAGCCGTTTGAGCAAGACCAAGCATGAAGTGAGAAATTTTATAAATAAGCTCGAGGGAGACAGAATATCTCTTGTGGGTTTCACAAGTAAGGCTTATGTCCAGTGTCCTTTGACATTCGATTATGACGCGGCTCTGATGTTTCTCGACATTATGGATGTTTCGCTGATACCGCAGGACGGGACTTCACTTTCAGAAGCTGTAAAAGTATCTTCGTCAGTTTTTTCAGAGGAAGAGGCGAAGCATAAACTGGTGATCCTTATCTCGGACGGAGAAGATCATGAAGAAGGCGTTTTTGAAGCTGTAAGTGAGGCTGTTGAAAAAGGCATCGTTATCTACACTATCGGCGTCGGCTCTCCTGATGGTGTTCCTGTACCTTACAATAATGGTTTCCTTAAAGACGAAGAAGGAAAAACTGTCATTACAAAACTTAATGAATCAGTTCTGAAAAAGATCGCTATGGACGGGAACGGCAACTACTATTTTTCATCCACTGGAGAGACAGTTCTCGGAGATATTTTTGACGATATTGCAAGAATCGAGAAAAAGGACTTCGATGAGAAAGTATTCAAGGACTACGCACATCGTTTCCAGCTGTTCCTGCTTGCAGGGATTTTACTGCTTTTCGCCGACCTCTTTTTAAGCGAGACAAAAAAGGAGAAAATATCATGAAATTTCTTTTAGTAATTATTATACTGCTGTCGCTCAGCCTGAATGCAGTTACTTATCTTGATGCCAAATCCGGTGAAAAAGAGTACAGAAAAGGAAATTTCGACATCAGCGAGAAAAAATTCGAATCTGCAGCCGGAGCAGACCCTTCAAAAGACCCCGTACTTTTCTATAATCACGGCAATTCTCTCTTTCAGCAAAAAAAATTCGATGAGGCTATGTCCAGTTATGAACAGGCACTCGCCACTGACAATGACAAGCTCAAATCAATGGTAAAATATAACATGGGAAATACGCTTTTCATGCAGCAGAAACCCGAAGAAGCTCTTGCTCTATATAAAGATGCCGTTGTTGATGACCCAGAGAACCGCGAGGCCGCTATCAATTACGAAATAGTCAGGCAGCTCCTTGAAAAGAAGCAGGAAGAGGAGCAGAAGCAAAAACAGGATGATCAGCAGAAGGATCAGAACGAGGAACAAAAGGATCAGCAACAGAATCAGGATCAGAATCAGGATCAGAATAAACAGAATGAACAGAAGAAAGATCAGCAGCAACAGCAAAAGGATCAGGAGCAGAAGGATCAACAGCAGCAGGAGAAGCAGAGACAAAAAGAGCAGCAGGAGAACATGACAAAAGAAGAAGCTGAAAGACTGTTAAAAGCTCTTGAAAAAGATGAGGAAGATACACAGGAAAAAGTTCAGAAAGCTCTGATCCAGAAAGAGAAATCGAATATTAAAAAGAAGTGGTAACTCTGTAAAGAAAACTTGATTTTCTTATCGAAGTTTATTATCTTTGTAAAGAAAAGAGCATTTTCTTATCATAACATGAAGGTGTGTGATGGACAGGTTGCCTCTGAGCAAAGATATTGAATCTAAAATTGTCACAAAAAAGCTGACTGAGGCACATCGCGCTTTAGCGGAGCTGAAGGGGATACTATCAATAATACCGAACGAAACTATTTTGATCAACACGCTCGGAATTCAGGAAGCTAAAGACAGTTCCGCCATTGAGAATATTATTACTACCCACGATGATCTTTATAAAGCAGAATTATACTTCGATAAATTTCAGGAACCGAATACAAAAGAAGTACAGAACTATATTGCAGCTTTAAAGAAAGGCTTTAGCCTCATATCTGAAAGCGAGATGCTGACAATAAATGATATTTTAGAAATTCAAAGCCTTCTGGAAAAAAACGATGCTGGTTTCAGAAAAGTTTCGGGGACAGTATTGAGAAATTCAGCTACCGGCAAAATCATTTATACGCCGCCGCAGGATCATAAAACTATACTTGATCTGATGTCCAATTTGGAAAAATACATAAATGACGATTCGCTTTGCGGGTTTGATCCTTTGGTGAAAATGGCGGTCATACATTTTCAGTTCGAGAGCATTCATCCTTTCTATGACGGCAACGGCAGAACGGGAAGAATCATAAACATACTATATCTTGTAATGAAAGGTCTTCTTAACATTCCGGTTTTGTATCTGAGCAGATATATAATTGAGCACAAAATGGAATATTATAAACTTCTGCAGGAAGTCAGAGAAACAGGCAACTGGGAAAACTGGCTGATATATATTCTCAGCGGGATTGAAGAAACTTCAAGAGAAACGATCGTGCTCATAAAGAAAATTCAGAAAGCCATGCTCAAACTAAAACATAAGATCAGAGCTGATTATAAATTCTACAGCCAGGAATTATTGAATAATCTGTTCAATCATCCATATACAAAAATCGAATTTCTCGAAAATGACCTCGGAGTATCCCGAATCACCGCTGCAAATTATCTCAATAAACTGGCACAAGACGGCATTCTAAGGAAAGAGAAGCTGAAAACTGGTAATTATTACATAAATGAGAAACTGTTTGAGCTACTGACAAGGAAGGGTTAAAACTGAACTTTATTTTAAAAAATCACTCATCATTCTTTTTTCTTTCTTTGAGTTTATTTGAATTGAAACATTTTCACCTGTGAATTTATCCAAAAATCCCTGTGCATAATTTGCATTGATCACGAACACTTTTTTATTTGCTGTTACATTATTGAACAGGTCAGCAAATTCCGTATCCAGCATTTCACCATCATTGAAATATAGTGAAGATTGAGTCGGACTGCCTCCGTGGCTCATTGCCCACACATACAGAAAATCATCGGGTCCAACCTTCGAGCTCAGAGCCTCCACCGCTGTAGTGAGATTCCCTTTCGTTGCCGAATAGTTCGTTATCGTCTCAAGTTCATTATCTGTAGCATTAGCAGCGCGGTATCTTCTGGCAATGTAATAGTAATCTTGTTCCTGCCACATATCCAGTTCGTTGGCAAAGATAACAGTAATGTTTTCTTTTGCGTAGCCTTTCTCATAAAGCATCTCCCACTGAAGGTAGAGGTCGTTCCAGAACTCGGTATTATTGCCCAGACCGTCATTCCATCTTTTATCAGTCGGAACACTTGAATCGTCAAAGTTCCCTGCTATAAGAATAGCATACTTGTCAGCACTGAAAATTGCTGCTGAGATTGCGATCAGGAAAATCGCGATTAGTTTCTTTAACATGGTGTTTCTCCTTTTTTAATGACTTTTCACATTTCAATTCCGCCTGTTTTTTGGTATATTTCCTTGCGGAGGTACAGGCGGAATCTTACTTTCATTTGTTACTGGTAATTGCGGATGATTCTAAGGTTCTTCGTCAACATGTACCTCCTTTTTTATTATTGTCAAATTGTCATTTCAAATATAATAACTTGCGGGTTGATATTGGTATCTCATCAACTGAAAGTGTATAATAGTAAACTCCGCTGTTTAGATTGTCTGCTCTAAATAGAACCGAATATCTTCCTTTGTTTTGCCCCCTGTTAATTAAATTCTGAATAAACTCACCTTTTACATTATATATATTCAACATGACTACCCCGGTCTTAGATATAGAGTATGTTATTTTTGTTGAACTGTTGAAAGGATTAGGGTAATTTTGGTAGAGTTGATGACTTTCAACAATATTATCATTATTTTCAATATCCGTTGTATTTTGCTTTGAGCGGAAATAGATACGGGAGATAGCGTTTAATTTGTCATGCCGTTTGTATAACAAATTAAATGTATTATTAATTTGATCAAAAGCAACATTAGGCTCAGAGTAACTAAAATTTTCATCACTTGAATCAATTACAGTCGTTTCCCAGTAACCGTCTTTTCCAATGCTATGGGTTAGACTCATATCCTCATTTGTATCAGCATAAACATAATAATGCTTTTGAAAAAGATGTAAGTAATCATGCTGATCTAAATACATTTCACGATCAGGTGCATTTTTATCTCCGTACTCATAAGGTTTTGAATACTCACCTGTCAACATATCCTTAGATAAATGTATATCCCTGCTTCTGGCATATGTACTGTAGCTATTGTTAATAAATATTGTATCTTGACTTGATATTGATAAAACACTGCCGAGAGTAAGAGTATCATTAGGCATATCCTCTATTGATGTCCACTCCTCTATTCCTTTTTCATAAATAAAAAGACAAGGTCTTAAATCTGTGTGACATGTGCCGCTAGCATATAATATATTGTTCCTGTCAAATTTTATATCAGAGATTCCGTATTCGCTCGCCCCGATTTTCGCATAATCAGACCAAATACCATCTTGCCAATAAGAAAAATAAGCTTCACTTCCTATCATCCATGTCGCATATATCCTGTCGTCACTGTCAATATTCATTCTCAGGTAAGAAGTACCGTATCCTATCAATTCCGGTTCTGTCCAGGTTATACCATCGAATTTTTTATACATCACTTTAAGAACTTCATTCCCTCTCATGTAAACGAGATGCACATTGTTCATTGAATCGCAAACTGTCCTCATGTAATAAATTCTTTCTGTTGTATATTCCGATGTCAGGTTTTCTGTTTCACTCCATGTTATTCCTCCGTCAGTGGATCTTCGATATTCAATCTGCGAATATCTGTTATACACACCGTCTTCAGAAGGACTAATAACCCAAAAGGCATGAATAGTACCGCTGCTGTCAACAGATATTGCAGGAAATCCAATAAACAAGTATGGACCTACTCCGTCTCTTGATAATTGAAATTCAGGACTCCAGTTGTCCTGAGCATTAAGGATCGTAATTAGAATTATCAGTGTTGAGAAAATATTTTTCATATTTATCCTCTTATCAATACATAAATATTTTTTTATACAAAGCTTTATTACAGTTGTTCGCTAATTGCCGCTATTCAGGTTCTCAAGTTTGATAAGAAAAGATATCTCCTGATTTTCGGGATTGATTCTTAATGCTTCATACAGCTTAGTTAAATACCCTCTCATATCGCCGCTCATCGAACGGGTCAGCGCTTCAAGCAGAAGTTTGGATGACTGTTCGAATTTGTTGAAAGTTTCAGGATCGTCAATATTGTAAAATATCCCGTCATTATTATAATTATCTTTTATGTTCTCAGCATTCACCGCCCAGTTCTCAGGATCGAAGCTGTCAAAGCTGAAAAAATCGAGATAGGATCTGTCGTCATGACATATTTCTGCTCCTTCGGTTATTTCTGAAACATCCGCGAGAGCGAGGTAAGAAGCAAGGCTGTAGGGATTATTGTAAAGATATTGATCTTTTATCTTTCCGGCCTTTTCTTTAAAATCGGCAAAGTCTATTCTCTGTGGTTTTTTTGACCCGTAAAGTATTGCGTGAGTATGTCCCATCCATACCGTTGTATTCTCAAAGACATTGTGGAATGTGGCTATGATCCCTGCAAAATCATCTTTCTTCAGCTTGTGAAGAGGCAGGTACTGGGTGACGATCCCGTTATCAGAAAGATGATCGTAACACAGCCTGAAATATTCGTACGAATAGAGAGCACCTGAACCGAGAACCGGATGGGTAGGGTCTGAGGATATGAGATCATATTTTTTGTCCGACTTCTGCAGGTAGTGTCTGCCGTCATCGCCGATTATTTTGAGCCTCGGATCAGTCATGACATTGTTATTAAAGTCCTTGTAATATTCTGCAGCTTCCTTAAGGTCTTCAGCCAGCTCAACGCATTCGAGAGAT
>JAFGUL010000004.1 GCA_016938535.1 Candidatus Delongbacteria bacterium | reverse complement strand
CCCCCATCAAACCCCTGCACAAGAATTTCACATTTATCACAAGAGTTTATTGTAAATAAATAAAAGCCAATCTATCTGAGTTCACTTCACATGACTGCACTTTATTATCATCTATAAAAACCCATTCACTGCATTGTGCAATTGCTATCTTGTACTGAATCTCGTCTCGAAGCCAACGCTGATTGGTGCTGATGTTGAAAAAGTAATATTTCTCGTTTCTCGCGAGACTGGTTACGCCTTCTGCGGCCTCGCTGAAACCTGTTCTTTCTCTTCGCTGCTCTTGTCAGGCTGTGAAAATGAGTAACGCCGTCGTAAAAATATTCATGACTCAAGATCGCGCCGATATGAAGTACCGAGTGAATAGGAAAAACTCATCCCTCAGGAATTTAATCAATTGATTCATCTCAACAACAACGACGTTCGGCCATATCGGACGAGAGAGAAGAAGATGAAAAGTTTTTATTTTTTGTTTCGTTGGAATTAAAGCAGACGATGAATTTATGGAATCGTGAAGAGATAAGGGCGACTTAATGCTGGATATTTCTTTCCCTTTCCCCGGTCCTTTTTTTCTCCTTATCATCGTTTCGCGCTTATCAGACATTTCCATTTATTATTCCGACGCAAAAGCGAATGTTCCCTCAGCGTTTTTCTTCGTTTTACTCTGCGCCAGATAAGCGTCGCTATCAGTTGTGATACACCCCAACATACACAGAGCCTTCGTTCCTGCAACGACTCGTTCAGATAGTGCTGAATAATGAATAAAACTCTGTATCGTCTCGCTTATCTCGATCAGCAGCCGATGCCGAACATTTCCATCGCTTGATTGATTGTCGAATATTTGTATTGAGAGATTTTTGGCAGCTGATAACGAGCTCGGATCTCTCTGCCTGCATGTCACCCCGCTCTGCATGTTCGCTATCTCTGAAACTTTTTCCGCTGTTGCTGGTGAAAAAATTGTTGTGATAATGTGAAAATCGAAAATGGTCGGCAGCGATATCGGGCGGAAAAATCATTGACATTGCACGATGGCTCGTCGTTGCAGGAATCATCGCCATAAATATTCATTTATCACGGTCGATATCGGAGAAATGTTGGGGGAGTTGGG
>JAFGUL010000159.1 GCA_016938535.1 Candidatus Delongbacteria bacterium | reverse complement strand
TCTGAAGGAGCTTGAAAAGAGCAAAAAAGCTACACTGAATCTGCTCAAAGACATTCAGGTCGAGAACGATCAGAGAAAGAGAGCTCAGGAAGAGCTGAAAAAGCTGAATGCGGAGCTTGAAGAGAAAGTTAAAGAAAGAACAGCACAGCTCGAAGAACAGAATCTTGACCTTTCATCAACTCAGGATTCACTGGTTCAGATGCTTGATAATCTTAATGAAGCAAGAAAGGAACTCGAGGAGATCAACGCAAAATTGATTACCGCAAATAAGGAACTTGAGGCGTTCAGTTATTCAGTATCTCACGACCTTCGGGCACCCTTAAGAGCAATACTCGGATTTGCGAATATTCTTAAGGAAGATTACTGTAAAGGTCTTGACGAAGAAGGTGTGAAATATCTTGAAAAGATCAATAATAATACAAAAAATATGCAGAAACTGATTGATGACCTGCTTGAGTTTTCAAGAGTCGGCAGGTTAGAGATTAAGCCGATAAAAGTGAAGACTTGTGATCTTCTAAGGAAAATATTTGAGGAAGTTTCAGAGAGTGAAACAGGAAGAAATTTCGATTTTGCCGTAGACCCCCAAATTCCCGACATCTTTGCCGACAGAACGCTTATTAAACAGCTTTTTTCAAATATTATCGGGAATGCAGTAAAATTTACTTCAAAAAAAGATGTTGGAAAGATAAGAATTAACTATAAAAACGATGGGAACTTTCATATTATAGCCTTTAAAGATAACGGAGCTGGATTTGAAGAGAAATACAAGCATAAAATATTCGAGGTTTTCCAGAGACTGCACGGTACTGATGAATTTCCCGGAACTGGAGTCGGTATGTCAATAGTTGCGAAAGTCGCTCAAAAACACGGTTGGAGTCTTGATGCGGAGAGTAAAAACAGAGATGGAGCGATATTTTACGTAAAAATACCTTTAGAAAATAAAAACATAGAAAATAAAAAGGAGGGGCAAAGTGAAAAACGGGTATAAACAGGTAGTGGTTCTTCTTGTTGAAGACAATGATGACGAGGCAGAACTGGCGATCAGAGAGTTAAAAAAACATAATCTTGCAAACGATTTGTTAAGAGTAAAAAACGGCGTGGAAGCTCTTGAATTTATTTTCGGTACAGGCAGGTATGAAGGAAGAGATGTTGATCAGCCTCCAAAAGTAATCCTTCTTGACCTCAAAATGCCTAAAGTTGACGGGATTGAGGTTCTAAAAAAGGTGAGAGAAGACGAAAGGACGAGAAAGATCCCTGTGGTCGTACTTACTTCGTCGAATGAGGAGAAAGACATAGTCAGTGCTTACGAACTCGGAGTTAACAGCTATATCGTGAAACCGATAGATTTTC
>JAFGUL010000024.1 GCA_016938535.1 Candidatus Delongbacteria bacterium | reverse complement strand
TCCGGAAGTTTCAGTATCCCAGTAACTGTCTATAACAGTACCATCACTGTTTATCCCTATAAAACCTCCGGTATTCGTACCACCGGTAACTACGCCGGTTGAGTAACAATTTCTTACTTCGCCCCAATTATCTCCGATTAATCCACCAAAATCTTGTCCCATTGTTTGCCCCGTTACTGAACCTGTGGCGTAGCAATTCAAGATCGAATCGCCAAAATTGATTCCTACAAGACCACCAATTTTACTCTCACCTTCTACATCAGAATTTGAAAATGACTCAAATAAGTACCCGTCATTCAATCCGACAAGTCCCCCGATACTATAACCTCCGATTGTTTCAATAATCACACCAGTAGAATAACATCTGTTTATGATACCGTTTTCATTACCACCTATTAATCCTCCTATTCCTGCCCATCCTGTTACAGTGCAGATTGCATTACAATCGGTTACTGTACTTTCCTTAATGTAACCTATCAATCCGCCTGTATCAGTTTCTCCTTCAATAGTGCCGACTGATGAGCACTTTGATATTGAACTGTTTGAACAATATCCGATCAATCCCCCAACTAATTCATTTCCAAAAATCTTTGACTCTAAATCTATTTCCAACGAAAGATCATTAACAGAACAACTGTCGGCATACCCGAATAATCCTATATATATTGAATCAGGTCTGTTAATTTTCAGATTCAAAATTCTTTTAGCATTACCGTAAATTGTTCCTTTGAAAGGATTATTCGAATTACCAATAGGTTCCCAGAATTCTCCATTATTGTAACCTTCATTTTCTTCATTTAAATACAATGCAAGGTCAATATCGCAATCTAGTGTAAAATATGATGTCATAAAATCTCTTATGGAATTCAGTTCTGAAGGGTTTGTGATGTGATATGGATCTTCTTCTGTACCTGTTCCAAACACAAATTGTGAGTAAAGAACAGGATTGATCATTAAAATCAACAATACTAGTGCTAGTTTAAATCTTCTCATAGTTTTTCTCCTTGTTTTAGTATTTCTAATAATTTCAGTAAAATCAAAACAAATAGCAAGCTTTTAAAAAAGTAAATCAGTCATAAGCTTGATAAAAACAATTTAATTTCTTATTTTTGACTTCGTATTAATCAATCCGGGAGCGGTACATGAAGTTCAGACACATAATTTTCTTACTTACAGCACTCATTCATATATCAGTTTACGCAGAAACCTATAAACTACCCCCTAAAGCTATTCTAGATGTTTTTGATGCGCCTGACCCTGAGCTGATCACTCTGATCGAAGGAACGGATAAGGCTATCCAATACACTTATCAGAGGTACGAGAGTCTTGAAAGTTTGAGTTCTGAAAAACTTTCTCTGGCCGGTCAGGTAATACTCCCAAGTCTTCACTCTGAAAAAACGAGTTATCCGAGAACTTACCTGAAGATGGTCGATCTTAATACCATGAGTAAAACTGACCTTAACGATCCCCAAGACGATATCATAATAAAATTCGAGATCTCGCCTGACAGAAAATATATAGCCTATCTTGCTCAGAAAATGGACGGAATATACTTAAGAGTCGTCGATCTTCATAAAGCTGAAGTGATCTTCAGGGACGAAAAAAAAGTAAATATGGCTCTTGAAAATCTGCTTATCAAGTGGAGCGTCGATTCGAAATATCTGATAATCCCGCGGATCCATTATGGGAACGATCCAATACCTGAAAAACAGGTATCTGATATCATGCCAAAGACTGAAGAAAGCTTTGATAAAACCTCCCCCCTTCGAACTTATTCCAATCTGCTTGAAACCGCATTTGACATGAAGCTGTTCGAGTATTTTTTTACAAGCCGGTTCGTAATGCTGGATTTTATTACAGGGAAAGAAACTCCGGTGGGAGAACCCGGTATATACAGGACTTTTTCGCAGTCTCCGAACGGAAAATATTTCCTGACAAGGAAAGTCAATGAACCATATTCATACACCGTGCCATATTACAGGTTTGGTTACAGTGTTCTTATTCTGGATGAAAAAGGCAATGTTGTAACAGAACTTGTGAACAAACCGATCCAGGACGAGATACCGATAGGCGGGGTTGAAACAGGAGTAAGATGGCCGGCGTGGATACCTACAGAACCTTCAACTGTATGGTGGACAGAAGCTCTTGACGGTGGCGATCCGAAGGTGAAAGTTCCCTTCCGCGATAAATTCTACAAGCTTGATTCACCCTTCAAAGGTAAGCCGGAACTTTTCTTGAAAACGAAGAACAGAGGCTACATATCCGGTTTTTCGAATGAAAAAGGCAAAATGTTCTATCTTGATTACGACAGAGATAATGAATGGATGAGCACATACTACGGTTCTTATGACGGATCGGTTCCCGACAAAATGCTTTTCACGAGAAACGAAAAGGAAAAATACGAACATCCCGGAGATCTTCTTACTGAAAGGCTCCCTAACGGTTATGAAGTGATCAAGACAGTTGACGGTCACATCTATCTGTACGGTCAGGGATACTCTCCCGAAGGGAATTTTCCTTTCCTGAACAGATTTTCTCTCGAAACCGGCGAAACAGAAACACTTTTCAAATGTGCAGAAGAGTCGTACGAGAATTTTTCAGGATTTATAGGAACGGGTACGGAAAAAATTTGTGTTACAAGAGAAACTCCCGAAGAACCGAGAAATTATTATGTTCAGGACCTTAAAACATCAGAAAGAACCCAGATAACTTCAAATTACGATCATGCTCCCGTCGTGAGGGACATTAAAACCGAGCTGATAAGCTATCTGAGAGAGGATTCTGTTACATTAAGCGGTAAACTCTACCTGCCGCCTGATTTTACTAAAGGAAAAAGATACCCGCTTGTGATCTGGGCTTATCCGAGAGAATTTACAGAGCTGAGTACGGCTGCGCAGATAACAGGATCCAACTATACTTTCACAAGATTCTGGGGTGCATCGGTAAAATATCTTGCCCTCCACGGTTATGTAGTACTTGACGGAGCTTCTATGCCTGTTGTGGGCGACAGAGAAACGCGTAATGACACTTTTACATCTCAGATCAGGCTTAACGCAAAAGCGGCGATAGACCACCTTGACAGCCTCGGTATGATCGACAGGGAAAAAGTCGCCGTAGGCGGCCACAGCTATGGTGCGTTCATGACTGCGAACCTTCTTGCATACACTGATCTTTTCAAAGCAGGTATAGCCAACAGCGGAGCGTATAACAGAACGCTGACGCCTTTCGGATTTCAGTCGGAGGAAAGAACTTACTGGGAGGCTAAAGAGTTCTATCAGAAAGCATCACCATTTATGAACGCTGAAATGATCAAAACGCCGCTTTTACTGATCCACGGTATGGATGACGATAATCCCGGCACTTATCCGATGCAGAGCGAGAGAATGTATGCGGCGATCAAAGGAGTCGGAGGAAGCGCAAGGCTGGTTATGCTGCCCTACGAAGGTCACAGTTATCATTCAAAAGAATCAAACCTCCATGTCCTTGCTGAAATGTGTGATTGGCTCGACAGATTTCTGAAATAAAAAATATTTTTCTTGAAAATTACTCATTAAATCATTAATATTGATGAGAGAAACAAAGCGGAGAAACAAATGGGTGACAACATAAAAGACCTGATCGAACAATATCCTGCCTACTGGGCGCTTATTAAAATATTCGCTCTTCTGACAGCAGCGTTAATCGTACATTCACTTCTCAAGAACTACTTTATAAGACTGATAAAAAAAGCTGTCGGTAAAACTAAAACCGAATGGGATGATATACTTTTCAGGAATAAAGTTTTCAATAAACTTATTGATATCGTGCCTGCAATGATGATTTATAATTTTGCCCGTTTATTCGGCAGTGCGGAAGAACTTGTGGAAAGGATCGCTCTCTCTTATATTATCTTTGCGTGTACCCTGTTCGTCAGTTCCGTCCTTAACGGCATTAACGACATATATCAAACATATCCTTTCTCCAAGGACAAACCTGTCAAGGGTTACATCCAGACAGTGAAACTTATCTTCTATATTACCGCTTTTCTTATAATAATATCGGTGCTTATGGATAAATCGCCTGTTCTTCTACTGAGCGGAATAGGAGCGATGATGGCCGTTATACTCCTGATTTTCAAGGATACCATACTTTCTCTCGTTGCGAGTATTCAGATAAGAGCGAATGACCTTATCAAGATAGGTGACTGGATAACAATGCCGAAATTCGATGCCGACGGCGATGTGATCGATATTGCCCTCCATACTGTAAAAGTACAGAATTTTGACAGAACGATCACGACTATACCTACGCATAAGTTCATCGAGGAATCTTTCCAGAACTGGCGCGGAATGAGCGAATCGGGCGGAAGGAGAATAAAAAGATCTGTAAATATAGATCTGACAACCATTAAATTCCTAGATGCAGAAGATATAGAGAAATACAGAAATATTAGGGTACTTAAAGAATATATCAATTCGAAGGTCAAAGAGATCGAAGAATTCAACAGAGGTCTCGGTGAACCCGAAAAAAACTTCGTAAATCAGAGGAATCTGACAAATATAGGAACTTTCAGAATGTACCTAAAGCACTATCTGAAAAATCATCCTCATATAGCATCGGACATGACATTTTTGATCAGACAGATTGCCCCCGGGCCTGAGGGCCTGCCGATAGAAATATATGTTTTCGCGAACGACAACAGATGGGTTCAGTATGAAGAGATCCAGGCTGATATCTTTGACCATGTCCTTTCTGTTGTACCACAGTTCGGATTGAGCGTATATCAGCGCCCCTCAGGAAAAGACATCAAATTTCTGAAGGAGGGAATCCTTTCATGAGATATATAAAAATCATATTTCTGCTTTTTACACTCCTGACAGCGAACGCACAGGAAATTGAACTGAAAGAAAAAGAAACTATAAACGGTGCAATTGATATGATGTATCTTGAACAGTTCGATGAAGCCTATGCGATCTTCAATTACATTAAAGATACTTATCCCGATCATCCCATAGGTGATTTCTTTCTCGGATTCTATTATAATTTTCTGGCCTCATTTTACGAAACAGACAAATTTGATTCAAAGATAATAATCCATTACAATCTTGCTGAAAAAAAGGCAGAGTTCCATCTGCGGTTCGACAGCGGAAATCCGTGGTTCAACTATTATCTGGGGGCTTCAATGGTCAATAGAGGTTACATGCTCGGGAGGGACGGAAGCCGGTTCGCCGGGATCAGAAAGACCTACAGCGGGATATCATATATCGAGGATGCACTGGAAAAAGACAAGTCACTTGGGGACGCACTTCTGCTTCTCGGAACTTACAGATTTTACAAAGCCTCGCTTTACAGCTGGCTTATTGACAGACGAGATGTTGCCCTTGCGATGATAAAACAAAGTATTGAAACTTCTTATTTCAGCGAATATGCAGCCGTATCAACACTAGGATGGGCCTACATTGATTACGAAGATTATTTTAAAGCGGAAGAAGTCGCGGATTCAGCTCTGGAAAAATATCCCGAGTCACATCTTTTCCTTTTCCTTAAAGCGAGAGCATTGTATGAACAGAAGAAATTTGAACTGTCTATTGACATATATCTCAGGATTAAAGAAAAATTGATCTCAATGTCCGAAAGATATTCAGATAAAGATCTATTTAATACCTATTATTTTCTGACTAAAAGCTATTACGGGCTTAATGACACCGAAAACTCAAAAAAATGTCTTGAGCTTGCAATGCACATGAACCTGACACAAAAAGAAAAAGATGTGCTTGAAGACAGGCTTGAGGATTTAGAAGATCTCGATTGATCAGAAAACCGTTAATTTCTTAAACTTTTCATATTCTTCATCTATCAGATCAAGATCGAACTCCTTAAGTCCCTCTATGGAGAAATTATTGACTGAATATGACGCGGTTATTGAACCGTAAACACATGCTTTTTTCATGTTCTCAAAACTGTAGTCTCCCGATTTTGCAAGATAGCCCGTAAAACCTCCCGCGAACGAGTCACCCGCCCCGGTGGGATCTATAACCTTTCTTAACGGGAAAGCCGGCAAAAAGAATTCGCTGCTGCCGTCAGTAAGATATACACCGAACTTACCCAGCTTTACTACAAGAGCTTTCAGAAGCGAACATTCCTCGAGCATTTTATCTGAAGCGGCCAGAAAATTCGGTTCTCCGGTCATAAGCATCAGTTCTGAATCGTTTACTATGAATACATCTGATCTTCTTATGACTTTCACAAGCTTTTCAGGCACACTGTTTATCCAGAAGTTCATTGTATCGGAAATGATAAGTTCAGGTTCAGATATGTCATCAAGAACTTTCATCTGAAGATCGGGATGAATGTTTGCGAGAAAGATGACTTCGGATTTCTTATAGTCTTCAGGCAGTTTGGGATCGAATTTCTCAAAGACATTAAGTTCGGTGAGAAGAGTGTCCCTGTGATCCATATCTATATGATATTTTCCTGACCATCTGAATGTATTACCTTCAGCGATCTCGAAACCCTTAACATCAATTCCTCTTTTCTCCATAAGTTCTATCGTTTCCTTCGGGAAATCAGTTCCTGCAACACCTACGAAATTTACATGCGAGAACATTGATGCTGCAAGACTGAAATAGACTGCAGAACCTCCCGGTACCATTTCAACTTTTCCTGACGGGGTTTCAATATCGTCCAGACCGACTGAACCGACAACTAAAATTTTCTTCATAGTGTTCTCCTGAATTCAAATCTCTTATAACGATCGTAAATTTCTTCTAATAAGTCAACTATTATTTCAATTTGTTTTAAGAGTTTATTTGTCATGCATTTTGGTGAGATCTTAACGCATACATTTCCTCTACAATAGGCTTCGTCGAATGTACAGCCTACACTTTTCATGTAATCTTTATTCTTTAAAAAATAGGAGCTGATACTCTCTCTTGTGTAGTTGAGGCCCAGAAGATGCTCTGAGAGACTTATACACATATTTATCAGTTCGCGGTGAAGAACGGTCAGCTGATAGGGCTCAAGATTATCGACAGCTCTTTTCAATGCAGGCCTGTCGAGCACATGAAAGACCACACCGGAAAGTTTATCCTCCATAAAAAGAAAAACCCTGTTCTGAAAATCCTCAAGATCGAAAGGTTTATCTATGAACTGAAAATTGCCCTCCGTAAACTCTTTTTCGAACTTATCGAACATCTGTTTCCTGCTCGACCACGAACTTACGAAGAATATTTTCTGATCGGGATTTATCTTTATTATCTTTTCAGCCATTTCGATACCCGTCAGAGCGTCCATCATTACATCGGTAAGTATAAGATCGTGTTTCTCCTTGAGGTATTTTTCAAGCCCTTCCGCCCCGTTCGAAGCTGTATCGATCCTGTAAAGCTCCTCATAGGAAAAAATCTCTTTGAGCATCTCCCGAAAAGAACTTTCATCTTCCACGATCAAAAGTTTCGCCCTGTCTTCGGGGTTGAGTTTGAGGAAATCCCACCTTATCTTATTAAAATCAACAAGGAAAAGTTCTTCAAATTCTCTGTATGCCTGTTCGATCAATTTATCCGCCTAAATATCTGCAAGTTTTTTAGCTTCACCGAACAGATCCAGCGCAGTCAGAACGAATTTGTCCTTCATAGCTCTGATCTTCGGATAATCGCTTCTGTCCTTAAAATACTGCCTTGCAACATTGTACCTTATATCGTTCTCTATCTTCTCAATATCTTCACCGAATTTCTCTGTAAGGTGATAATATTCGTCTTTGGGAATTTTCTTCTTATCGGGAAGCTCATCTTTCAAAAATATCTTATTCTTCTCCATTACAGCTTTAAAATCTTTTAGCATAGATTCGGTCACAGTGAACTTTCTGTAGAAGTCCGAAAAGCTGTTCTTCCATTCAGGATCCTGATTCGAATTAAAGTACTGAATAGCATAATCCTGAAAAACCCTCTGCCTGTATAGATCTGTCATTAACAGGCTTAAAGGATCATAGGTCAGAAGCGAATCGGGAGTTATCCCGCCGCCGCCGTAAACGATCCTTTTCTTTCTGAGAGTGTAATATGTTTCGGCGGTTTTGATAGAATCCTGTTTGAACTGTTCTTCCGGTGTCATGTCGGTCATATCCATGTACCTGTCAAGGAAATAGCTTTCCAGACCCTCGTCGTAAGGTCTCTGTATCAGCCTGCCCGTAGGTGTGTAATACCTCGAGATAGTGATCCTTGCGACTGATCCGTCCCCGAGATCGAAAGGCCTCTGAACAAGTCCCTTCCCGAAAGATTTAGCTCCGACTACAAGTGCCCTGTCGTGGTCCTGAAGCGCACCGCTGACGATCTCTGAAGCAGACGCTGAGCCTGCATCGATAAGAACGATTATCGGCATTTTCTTGTGGGTGGCCTCGCTGGTAGAATAGAACTCCTCGTCAAAATCCTTGAATCTCCCCCTTGTGTAAACTATCATCTTGTCCGCGTCAATGAATTTATCTACTACCTCTACAGCCTGATCCAGAAGCCCACCGGGATTGCCTCTGAGGTCAAGTATCAGCCTCTGCATACCCTTATTTTCAAGCATGACAAGGGCATCTTCAAGCTCCTGAGATGTTTTTGCGGCAAACCTGTTTATTGAAACATAACCGGTAATATTATCGTCGAGCATACATTCGGCTGTTACGCTGTAGATCGGAATAGCGGCTCTGTTTATCTTATATTCGAG
>JAFGUL010000023.1 GCA_016938535.1 Candidatus Delongbacteria bacterium | reverse complement strand
GAATATCTGACCACCGAAGAATATGCCCTGATCGGGAATTCTGTCCTTACTTTCCAAAGCATCGAACACTTTCTCGAACTTCTGATCAGTCTCGATCTGCTTCAGCTCTACCCTGTCCAGCCTCTGAAATAACTGAGCATTAGACTGAATGAACTTACGCATTTCGATAAAAGCATCAATTATTTTTATGCTTATATCTACAGCAATTTTACTTTTAAGAACTGCTGATAACATAGCTACGCCCTGCTCGGTAAAAACAAATGGCGGGTAAGTAGAATGCTTCAGATTATCCAACCGGTCACATTTTGTGACCAGTTCATCTTTTTCTATATCTGATAGTTGGAAACGGTAATTTTCGGGAAACCTTTCCTTATTCCTCTTCACTGCCTGATTAAGCACTTTCGTCTCAACTCCGTACAGCTCCGCCAAATCCCTGTCCAACATCACTTGAAATCCCCGCATAGAATAAATCCTGTCCTTCAGAAAATTCTCATCAAACTTCACAACATCATTTTTCGACATACGCACACCCGAATTAATTTACAACTCCCCGACCATATTGATCAACTCTAATCCCGCCTTATCCATCACCATGAACGCAATTAGTTTCTTACCGAGGTCTTTAAGTGAACCGCCTATCTGATATACGATACTGCCGTCGATTATTATGAATCTGTCTTGAATATTCTTTATAACTTTGGCATCAATAGGAAAATACTGATTACCGAACTTTTTTAGATCGAGCCTGAACTGATCCGATATTGATTTCGTGATGATCTTGACAGCTACACCTTTCTTAACCTTTGTCAGATGAATAAGAACTGTGTCATCAACATAATTATCTATGATAACGATAGATTTCTTCGCACTTCTAAAAATATCTGACACGAACTTATACGCATCGAATATCTGACCACCGAAAAATATGCCCTGATCGGGGATCCTGTCCTTACTTTCCAAAGCATCAAACACCTTTTCGAACTTCTGATCGGTCTCGATCTGCTTCAACTCTACCCTGTCAAGCCTCTGAAACACTTGAGCGTTTGACTGGATGAACTTACGCATTTCGATAAAGGCCTTTATTATTTGAATACTGATCTTCACAGCAATTTCGCTTCTCAATACGGCAGACAGCATGGCTACACCCTGTTCTGTAAAAACATAAGGCTGAAAACGCCTCCCCCCTTTTTTTGAAGAAATCTTCTGTGATTTCAAAACATTTTTAGCCTTGTTTGAAATCACAATTTGTGATCTCAGTTCCGGAACTTCCGAAATAGTCAGCTGAAAACAAAACATATCCGGAAACCGTTCTTGATTTCTCTTTACAGCCTGATTCAAAACTCTAACTTCTACCCCGTACAACTCCGCCAAATCCCTGTCCAACATCACTTGAAATCCCCGCATAGAATAAATCCTGTCCTTCAGAACATTTTCATCAAACTTCACAACATTATTTTTCGACATACGCACACCTGAATTACTTTACAACTCCCCGACTATATTGATCAAGTCTAATCCGGCCTTATCCATCACCATGAACGCAATCAGTTTCTTACCGAGATCTTTAAGCGACCCGCCTATCTGATATACCATATTTCCGTCAACTATGATGAACCGATCATGAATATTCTTCAATACCTTAGCATCAACAGGAAAATACTGCTCACTGAACTTTTTCAAATCGAGCCTGAACTGATCAGATATTGATTTCGTGATGATCTTGACAGCTACGCCTTTTTTAACCTTTGTCAGATGAATAAGAACCGTGTCATCAACATAATTATCTATGATAACGATAGATTTCTCCGCACTCCTGAAAATATCCGAAACAAACTTATACGCATCGAATATCTGACCACCGAAGAATATGCCCTGATCGGGAATTCTGTCCTTACTTTCCAAAG
>JAFGUL010000158.1 GCA_016938535.1 Candidatus Delongbacteria bacterium | reverse complement strand
TGACAGACCGAAACCGACAGTTGAAGCATTGGAATTAATACCGCCTCTCAAACCGAACGAAAAATCCGTATAGCTGAATAAATACTCAAGTCCAGTAAAATATTTATAGGAGATACCTTCGGACTCATTAATATCTTCTTTCGTTCCGATGTCAAAAGCAAAAGTCAGCTGGTGCATATTCTCAGAAAATGAAGTTTTGTATGCAGTGCCAAAAAAGTATTCAGCTTTCAATGTTTCATTTTTCATGTCGGCAAGAAGATTTCTTCCCGTTACTCCCAATGTCCAGTTATGTTTTTCAAGAACCCGGTAAATTACTCCTGCATCAAAGCCGAATCCGCTCCCGTCACCGATCTCTGAGTTTATCATTGTCCTCTTTAAAGAACCTCCCGCAGAGAGTTTTTCCAGGATATTCAGACCGAAGGCAATATTTAAGAAATTCTCACTCATAGTAGTTTCATCGCTATTAATTCCCTGCTCAAGAGTTGCACCTTTTCTTACCCACGACAGACCGATTGAACCCTTACCGAGAGGATAGGCAAGGAAAAGCTGGTCCATTGCAAGCTGATCAATTTCAGAGAACATCATGTGATTGAATGATGCCTCCCCGGATTTTAGTCCGGCAAGTCCTGCGGGATTACTGGTAATAGAATTAACATCTCCCGATATTGCTGTATATGCTCCGCCCATTGATTGCGGTCTGGCTCCTGACATAAGATCTGTAGATGCGGAAACCAAACTTACAGAAAGAGCACATAATATTGTAATTAGTTTTTTGAATTTCATGCTGATCCTCCTTATTTTATTACGCCCAGAGGCTTTCTTACGGTTTTAGTTGTTCCGTCATCACCTTTGTATTCCAGAACATAGATGTAGATACCGCTGCCGACATATCGTCCGTAGTCGTTCTTTCCGTCCCATTTGATATTGTTCGTACCTGCAAGTGAACGCTCATCAGCGAGTATTCTGACAAGATCCCCGGAAGTGTCGTAGATCTTTAAAGATAAAGTTCCCGGACCGTTCAGTTCTATTACTGCGTTAGTGGTTTCTTCAGCACTGAAAGGATTTTTTGTCCAGTAGAATTTGAAATTTTCATCTATGTTTTCATTGCCCAGGGCATAAACAGAGAAATGATTTGTTGTAAAGCTGACAAGATTGCCTGTTTCAATGCCTGTTACTTTTAGTTTAAGCCAGGTATTCCCGTCAAGAGTAAAAGCTTCAAGTTCATTTTCAATAAAATCATCGGTTCCGTCAAGATCGGGATCGAGGTCATAGCTGTTGTAAGCAAGGCTGACTGTCACAGGTTTATGAAAGATCAGGTTTTCAGGATTGAAAACATACGCCGTATTCAACAAATCAATTTCGTTATAAGGTTTAGTAAGAGTTTCTGTTGAAACAGTTCTGACAGATATTTCCTGATCGCTAAGAAGAGCACCTTCGGGTATAATGACCTTAGTTCCGTCGGGTGCCTCAACTGTACCTCCGTCAGGTCCGATAACCTTTGTTATCCTCGGATCTGTGAAAGTGAGTTCAGTTTCTGAAAGAGTAATGTTACCGCTTTTATCTGTTACAGATATTGATATAAGGTTATAACCTTCCGTTAGGTAAACAGAACTTGAGAAGCTGTTGTCGTCAGTGATCTGTACCGGAATAGGTGAGTTGCCTATATGATCACCGTTGGAATTTTTATGACTGATAACAATTGACTCAGTGTACATATCGAAATAATCAGACTGAATTACGATCTCTTTCTGATAGACTTTACCCGCATCAGGTTCAGGGTTTATGTTCACTGTTAGAACCGGATCGGTATTATCAAGTATGATCTCGGCAGACGGAGAGTAAATATTTCCTGCAGCATCAGTGACTGATAAAAGAATGTTCTTTATTCCGTCACCTGCAGTATTGTCTGAGCTTAGCGTGTGAGATGCTGTATAAACTCCGTCTCCGTCAGTATCGGTTAGAGTAAGACCTGCCGAAGCCAGACTGTCAAGTTTCTGAAGTTCTGTCAGTGTAACGGCTGCTGTAAGGTTTTTCTCTCTTCCGTTGTACTCAAAAGTGACTGTGTCGCCGTTCTTGACATACTGCGGTGATATTGTGAATACACCTGTCGGATCAGTGTTGTCAGTGATAATATTTAGATCAGCTGAATATCCGATCCTTCCAAGGTCGTCAGTAGTTCTTACGATGATCTCGTGCGTCCCGTCAGGCAGGTTTGATGTGTCAAGATCGTGTGATCCCGTTCCTCCGGCTGCTGCAGGCGCAGTTGTCACTGCCGTCCATGCTCCGCCGTCAACGCTGATCTCAGTCGTTACAAGCGTAGCAGGCGCGATCGGAGCTGCAGTGAACTCAATTGTCATCTCTCCGCTTACAACAGAAGATGCAGCAGGTGAGGAAATCTCAACATTCGGCATATTATCAGTAATTACATGCAGTTCTTCTGAATAAGCCATGCGTCCGGCACTATCGGTAGTTCTGATCTGAATTGCGTGCGTTCCGTCCGGAATGTCAGTAGTGTCCCAGGTGTGCGATCCAGTACCGCCGGTCGAAGCAGGAGCAGTTGTGACAGCTGCCCAAGCGCTTCCGTCAAGACTGATTTCTGTAGAAACAAGAGTGGATGGTGCTATCGGAGCAGCATTGAACTCAATTGTTATCTCTCCGCTTAGAACAGAAGACGCAGAAGGTGCTGTAAGAGAAACTGAAGGAGAGTTATTTGTATAAACCAGAGTGGTTGCAGAGAAATTACTTATATCAAGCGAATTCTTACCCCATATCTGAATGATATGCTCTCCGTCAGGATATGATGATGTATCCCAGTTGAAAGTGTCTGTATATGTATAGTCAGATCCAAGGGAATAAGCTGCCGTCATTTCGCCGTCAATGTAAACTGCAACACTGTCAAGAGTTATAAGTGTATCTGTATTAACTGTAAAATTCAACGGATTTGTATTACCGTTAAGAACAGTATGAGGAAGAGGAGTATTTAAAATACATTCAGGATCAGAAAGAGTTATTCCTCCGCCCTCGTTATTTATATAGATGTCAAGTGGTACAGATACCGGGTCGATCTCACCGTCATCAACAACATAAACAAGCTTCAGCAGGGTAGAAGGATCATAATTTAATGCTCTTGTATCAAGTGTGCCTGTCCATATTCCAATACCGTCATCTTCTATCTTACTCATGTTTCCTGAAGTTATTACTGTATACGTTCCTGCAGCGGTATCTTCAAGTCTTACTTCATAAGTCACGTTCGCTATGCCTGTAATCGGGTCAACTAAGTCGGTTGGGTCAAGGGCATAAACAGCAAGAGGATATTCTCCACTGATTGTATCACCATTCTCTGGATAGATGCTCTGAACGAACGGTCCGCCTGTCTGAAGTTTAAGCCAGCCGAGAGCATTATAAACGGGATCTACAGGGTCTATTACTATTACTTCTGAATTTATTGTCGAACTCAGCCAGTAATTTATGTTATTTGTGCTGTCATAAAGATGGAACAAAGCTCCGATAACATCCTGAGGGGCAATGTTAAGGTCATTTGTACCGTCACCTACGAACGGCATCTCCAGTTCGATCTCCCAGTCAGTCCCGGATACAGCTGCCCCTGAACCGTTTGAAGTCCCGTCAGCCACCCATGCAGCAGAATTAAAATTATAATCGGACATGGTACCGTTACCGTACATTCTAACTGCATTATCAAAATCTGCAACAGTATTCAGAATAAAGTTCCTGTCATTTCCTGCTGATCCCTGGTCGTTATAGAATGAAAGAAAATCAGCCGCGGCAGGTGAATAATCTTCAATAACGACACCAATGATCATCCTGTCAGGACCTTCCTCTTCCTTTAACTTGATAGTCCCATTGAGCTTATTACCGTCATAATCAGTAAAAATCACATCTTTACTGAATGCATATTTCCAGTTTGGATCTTCTGAAACATTACCGTCAATTAACGGTAAAATCCCTTTGGCAGCAAGACTTACCATATTCCTGTCGGCTATACCGTCGCCGATAGTCTTTATCTCAGCCCAGCCTGTCATTCCGTTCGCACCGGTTGCTGAAGGATTTGTTATGTCGGCATTGGTCTGAGTCCAGATATACTCATCGTTCCCGCCGGTTGCCATTCTTACGACAAACAGTGCTCCTACCTCATCTCCGGCGCTGATGTTCAGGTAATTGTTCGATGCATCACCCGGAGTACTTAAAGGAATTTTCAACTCGTAATTATAGAGTGCTGGAGTACCGGATCCTTTTCTTAGTCCGATTCCTTCGACTGCCGGTACTGTATTCTGTACCCATACGGCGCCATCCCAGTAACCGTCAACCGGGGAAGTACCGTCCGCAAGCATTGAGACATAATACTCCGCATTCGCATCGAGAGTGCCCGAAGCTCCCTGATCAAAATAGATAGTCAGTCTATTGCCGTTTGCAGCATTGTCCAGAGGGATTCCGACAGCGATGTAAAGGAAATCGTTGTCGTTTGAGAAAAGAAGACTTGTCTGTTTCGGAGCACTGCTCACACCGTCAACATCAAAATCGGCTTTTCTTACATAAGCCGCTCTCCAGTCAGTAGGATCTGTAACCGGGGCTATCTGACCGTCCGTAACATCCGGCGCAAATCCCGATTCTGCTCTGTAGCTTAAAAGCTGAAGAGCATCTCCTATTTCTGCTGAAATGAGCTGTGTAGAAAATACAAGCACCATCGCCAGCATAAATACCGACCATTTTCGTTTCTGATTCATTCTTTACCTCCTCAATTAATAGTGTTAGTATCGTTTTTCAATGAAAGTTTCAATATAAATATATAAAAAAGATAAATCAAGATACATTAATCATATCGACATACTGTATTAAAAGATTAAAATCCTATTCAGGAAAGAGCTTGTCCTTTGAATTTCTGCTGACCGGGATCTCGGATTTCTTTTTGTCCTTCATCACAGCCACATATTTACCGCCGAACCACTTTTTGAGCTTATTAAGATGATCCATATTTATAATAAAACCTCTATGGATACGCACGAAATTCTCCGGAAGTTTGTCCTCAAGTGAAGCCAGGGTGTCGTTGATTATATATTCATCGTCGAAAGTACAGATGGTTGTATATTTGTTGTCAGCCTTAAAATAGTGTATATCCGAAGTGTTCACAAAAAGCACTTCATCGCCGATCTTGATGTGAATTCTTGTAATTTTATCCTGCCTGTTCTTCAGTTCACTTAAAAGCGAAGCGATGCCTGAGTCGAAATCCGCTTTTTTGTTCTCTCCTGTGGAGAACTTTTTCAGTTTGCCGATAGCTTTGGCGAGTCTCTCTTCCTCAATAGGTTTGAGCAGATAATCAATCGAATTCGTCTCGAACGCCTTGAGCGCATATTCATCGAAAGCAGTCGTGAATATCACTATAGGCATGTAGTTAAGGTTCTGCAGTACTTCGAACCCGTTCATTCCCGGCATCTGAATATCAAGAAATATCAGGTCGGGTTTGAGTTCGTTTATCTTTTCGACAGCCTCGATCCCGTTCTCGGCAGTGTCGATTATCCCGATCTCATCGAAATTCTCGAGTTTATTTATCAGACCTTTTCTGGTCAGTTCTTCGTCTTCAACTATGATTGTCTTGTAATACATAACATCCGCCTATGATTTTTTTGGAATTCTGATCTTAACTTTGAACCCTTCCTCTTTATCAATACTGAAGCTGTGGTCACTGCCGTAAACAAGTATAAGCCTGTCTTTTACGCTTGAAAGCCCTATTCCGTTGCCTTCAGGTTTGCCTGCTCCTTCTTTGGATATGCCGTTATCTTCAACTATTATTGTGACTTTTCCGGGGACTTTTTCATAAGCGGAAACCTTAACCATTCCGCCTTCAAGTCTGTTGGAAAGGCCGTGTTTTATACTGTTTTCGACGAGGGGCTGTATTAGAAGCGGGGGGATCATCATGTTTGAAAGTGTATCGGGGACATCTATTGAATATTCGAGTCTTTTACCGAATCTTATCTTTTCGATCTCGAGGTATTTTTTTACCATCAGGATTTCTTCTTCAAGCTTAACGAATTCGTTTTTTGAAGTTCGGAGAGTATATCTTAAAAGCCCTGAAATATTCTGAAGCATTTTCTTTGCTGAACCGGGATCGAAGTTGATGAGCTCGGATATTGAACTTATCGCATTAAACAGAAAGTGAGGATTTATCTTAGACTGCAGAGAGGACAACTCAGCTCTGATCCTTCTTTCTTCAAGCCTGAGTTCGTTTATTTTTTTCTGTTTTAGTTTCCTGTAAAAAAAGAGATGGGTAAGAGCGAGCAGGATCGTAAGAATGGCAACATATACATAACGGATATTCTTCTCTCTCTCTATTTTCAGGCTTAAAAGCTCTTTGTCGAGTTCTTTTTTAGATATCTCGTAGTCTATCTCGATCTTAGAGAGAGGAATAAAAGATGATTCTTCTTTTGATGAAAATGAATTCAGCAGCATGTAATATTCATTGGCTTTTCTGAAATTCTTCAAGAGATTATGAAGCCCGTAAAGACCGAGATAATTTTCCTTGATCATGAAATCATTTTTGTTTTCTATCGCCATTTCAAGGCTCTCGTTCATATATTTAAGAGCCTGATCGTATCGCCCGAAAACTTTATGCATTGATCCGATATTAAAATTAGCTACTGTCAGGCCCGAAAGAAGATTCAGCTCTCCGAAGATCTCTGCAGATTTTTTATAGTTTTCAAAAGCTTTCTCATAATTTCCCGACATTTCGTTTATATCACCGATACCGTTGTAAGCGTGACCGAGAAAGTAAGTATCGTTCTGTTCCTCTGCTTCTTCGAGAGCTTTGTATGAGTATTCTAGAGCTTTTTCGTAATCGAATTTACCTCTGTAGGCGAGAGCGAGAAAATAGTAGGAACGGGTAACTGAGCGGCTGCTTCCGGTTTTTTCGGAAAGGTTTAAAGCCCTTTGCGAGTAATCCATAGTCTTATCAAAATTCTTTGTGTTCACGCTTACATCCGCCATTTTCAGAAGTGCATTTATGAATTCATCGTCCCGGTTTTCAGCGTTCAGTATCTCAGATTTTTTTGTGTAGTAATCCAAAGCTTCGCTGTAATTTTCTGTTGACAGGTAAAGGTCACCCAAAGCCTCGTAGGAGGCAATAAGCCCGTCGGAATAATTCAGTTCTAGCGAAACATCTCTTGCCTCAAGGAGCTGTTCTATACCTTTGTGAATATTTTCAAGCTTCGTCATGTTAAAAGCAGCAGCTTGGATCAGAAGATCTGCTTTTTCTTCACCCTCGGCATAATTAAGATAATCTTCATGGCAGCTGATCTTATATGTGAACTTGAACAGGGACTGAGCACGGGATTCAATAATTATTAAGAGCAGGATATATATGAAATATCTCATTTTCATCTTACTCTCCCGATCTGTTTCAGATCAAACTCGTAAATCGTGATCTTAGATTCGAAAGGATCCGTTGTCAGTATGCGGTTGCCGTTTATATAGAAATTTCCGATCCTCGGAATATCCGGGATAAAATAAGTATTCAGATATTTTCCTTCGGGATCGAAAACATCAATCACGGCTTTGTCTGATCCGTACTTTTCAGCGTCATGAGCTTTTCTTACCCACAAATTACCTTGACTGTCCGTTGTCATTGATTCGATCAAGGTCTTTTTGTCGGACTTAAATGGTGCGAGCCGGAATCTTATTGTCAGATCGTTAAGCCTTTCTTTTTCAGTATTATTGAATTTTACACTTTCTGCATTACTGTTAATGATAAATTTCAAATTCATAGCAGTATCATATGTAAATATTCTGTGGTATTTCTCGGATGATACAGCTACGAAAACCGAATTGTTCTTTCTGTCGATCGCGAAAGGGAAGATTGGTATTTCGGGATCAATGTTCCCCTGATTGTATGATCCGAAAAAACTGTTCAGCAGTTTTATGGTCTTAAAACCCGGGTCAACCATTTTCAGGTCGTATCCGAGAAAAGTCTCATCTCTGCCTGAAAGATTTGAGTTAAATAATCCGAAAAAATTCCCTTCAGGTAAAGATTCAATAATGTTGGGTATTTCGTCAGTTAGTTCGTAAGTCTTAATTATATTTTCCGGTTCTGAAGCATCTACAATATGCAGTCTTTTTTTACCTGAACAGTTGATTATGATTTTACCGTCATTATAGCTGAAAGATGAGATCGAAGTCCTTTCAGGTGCGAAAATCGAGTCTTTTAACTGGAAATCTTTTCCGTCAAAAGCTTTTATATTATCTGATCTGTACTCAAGAACATAAAGATCACCGTTACCACCAAATCTTATACTGACAGGATATGAAATGCTAGTGCTGTCAATGACATGTATCTGATTAAGATTGAGTTCGTAAGGTTCGTTTATAAGATCATTCTTAACAACTGTTACAGATGTGTCATTTGATTTGGTTGCGCATCCGGCCAAGATCATCAAAAATATTATTATTACCGTCCGCATGGTCTTCCTTCTGTTTAAGCTTCCGGAAGAAAAATAAGAAAAAAATCTGAACTTTTCATTAAAAAAATGACGGGAAGCATATATCAAGCGACAAAACGCAAAAGAAGCAGTTCAAATCACATTATTTGAAGGGTTTTCTTTTTAAATATACCTTTAAGCTGAGACATTACAATACCCGAGATCACTACAGATATTCCGATAATTTTTTGAAGGTCGAAATATTCTTTGAGATAGAAATACGAAATAAGCGCGGTAAAAACAGGGATAAGATTAGTAAACACATTAGTTTTCGAAATACCTATCTCTTTGATCGGCTTGATTATGAGAACGAACGACATTACGGATGCAAAGAATGACATTTGAATTATAGTTATCACAAGATTATAGAAAGTTCCATCCTGATAGGAGACCGATAATTGAACTGCGGTTTTGTCGAGGTCGAAAATAAGAAAAAGGGGAAGGAAAAGGAAACATCCGAATATGCTCTGATATTTAGTGATCGTCAGGGAAGAATAGTTTGCAGCCAGTTTTTTAACAGTTATGCCGTAACCTACAGCACCGAGAACCGCAAGTCCGAGAAGCAGGATCCCCTTAGTTGTAAAATCTGCCGAAGAGGATGGATTAACAATTATTATAACAACTCCGGCAAATGACAGGATCAGTCCGAGAATATTAAAAACATTCAGCCGTTCATTAAGGATTTTAAATGCAAAGATCGGTGTCACCACAGGTATCATAGAAATTATTACTGCCGCGATAGTGGATGAAACATACTGCATTCCGTAAGATTCGCCGAGAAAATAAATAAAAGGCTCGAAAAAAGAAAGCAGTAAAATATGTGCATAATCTTTTTTGTTCAGCTTATCTTTGGTTTTTATGAAGAATTTCGTAAGTATTATCAGTATTAGCGAAGCCGTGACAAGTCTGAAGAATGTTACAGATATAGGATCAATATATTCGAGAACGACCTTATACCATATAAAGGTCATAGACCAGAAAAGCATCGGCAGAACTGCGAAGCTGTAAACAATGAATTTTTTCATTCAGTCTCTTAGCTGTTCGCGATCTTTTCAAGAAGGTCAACTACTCTGTTCGAATATCCGAACTCATTGTCATACCATGAAACCACTTTGACGAAATTTCCTTCAAGCACTTTTGTCAGCCCCGAATCGAATATGGATGAGTGAGGGTTGCCGACAATATCAACACTTACGATGGGGTCGCTACAATATTCAAGTATTCCTTTCATTGGTCCTTCAGCGGCTTCCTTTACCGCAGCGTTCACTTCATCGGCCGTGACAGTTTTGGAAAGCTGAACAGTAAGGTCCACTACCGACCCGTCAGGTGTAGGGACTCTCATTGCGAACCCGTCGAGTTTACCTTTAAGTTCAGGTATGACAAGTCCCACTGCCTTTGCTGCGCCTGTACTGGTCGGTATGATCGAAACAGCTGCCGCTCTAGCTCTTCTTAAGTCCTTGTGAGGAGCGTCAAGTATGATCTGATCGTTAGTATATGAGTGAATAGTGTTCATAAGACCGCACTTAATTCCGAACCTGTCGTTTAAAACCTTGGCTACCGGCGCAAGGCAGTTTGTAGTGCAGGAAGCGTTGGATACGAATAAAATATCTTTTGTGATCTGGTGATCATTTACACCGAGAACAACTGTAGCGTCAACATCGTCAGCCTTGCTTGCCGGAACAGTAAGTATGACTTTTTTCGCACCTGCTTTTATATGCTTATTTATTTTTTCCCTGTCCCTGAAAACACCTGTTGCTTCCACTACTATATCGGCTCCGAGAGCTTTCCAAGGAATATTCTCGGGATCTCTTTCTGCATTTATTTTTATGGATCTGCCGTTGACAACAAGATTGTCGCCTTCAGCCTTAACATCGCCTTTGAACTTACCGTGAACAGAGTCATATTTGAGCAGATGAGCTAGTGTTTTTGCATCAGTCAGGTCATTAATGCCGACCACTTCAATTCCTTCTCTTTCCTGGATGATCCTGAAAACAACTCTTCCGATCCTTCCGAATCCGTTGATACCCACTTTGATTGTCATTTTTGCACCTCTTTTGGTTTTAATATTTCATTGTCTGAATATTAAATTTTTAAAACTTCCTTGTCAAGAACAATATTTACCGTCTCTTTTCACCTAAATCCCTTCCGTGCATCTCAATAAATTTCTTGAGTTCAGTTACATATTTGTCCGCAAGAACCTTTATTTTCAGGATTATATTTCTGTATTCTTCAAAAGATCCCGATTCAGCTCTTCTGTCAAGTTCTACACATAAGTTGTTGAACCCGGGGGCATTGAAATTAAGAGAGATACCTTTCAGGCTGTGAGCTTCAAATTTCATTAATTCCCTGTCTTTTTTCTCCAGAGCAGACAATATTTTATCTGTCTTTGCAGGGATCTCTGTTATCATAAGATTTACAATATCCACAAAAGCATCTCTTCCGAAAATTGACAGTTTTGATTCAAAGTCCTCAATGTCAATTATTTCCCACTTATTCTTTCCGTCGTCTGAACTGTGCTCATGTCCGGTATGATCTTCTTCATCTCCCAGATCATTTTCAAATTTTGTGCAGTATTTTGATATTGTGCTGAACAGCAGGTTCTGATCAACGGGCTTTGAAATATAGTCGTCCATTCCTGCGTCGATGAATTTTTTTCTGTCGTCAATAAGTGCCGATGCCGTAAGTGCGATAATAGGGATGTCCTTGAATTTTTTATCGCTTTTTCTAATCAAACCTGTGGTTGTAATTCCGTCCATTTCAGGCATTTGGCCGTCCATAAGTATTATGTCGTAGCTGCTTCTTTCGAGTTCCTCCAGAACCTGTTTTCCGTTCTCAACTATCTTAAAGTCTGCCGATCTTTTTGATAAAAGTGCCGAAATGTATTTCTGGTTGAAAGGGTTGTCTTCCGCTACAAGTATTCTAATACTGT
>JAFGUL010000157.1 GCA_016938535.1 Candidatus Delongbacteria bacterium | reverse complement strand
TTTTGGAGTTATAAATCTATAAGGCAGAAGTTATATGAAAACTCTCAAATTATTACTTTTACTCGTAATCGCGGCACTTTCCTTTTCCGCACAATTCGTGATAGTGAAGGATGTATATGAGGACGCAGGGAGCATAACGGCTCAAAAGTACGGCTACAAAGACTTTAACGGAGACTATGTGGCGATCTTAAAGGTCAAAACCGACATAGAAGGACTTTCTTTCAAAAGCATGACTCTTGATAAATCGGAATATATGGGTACCGGAATCTATCATGTCTATATGCAGCCCGGCAGCCGTATGCTCGAATTTATGAAAACCGGATATATTTCGATAAAGCATCAGTTCCCGCGCCAGCTTGAATCCAACAAGGTGTATGTCATCGAAGTGAAAGGCGTCGGCGAAGAAAAGAAGATCGAGGACATAACAATAAACATCCTCGGAGAACCGCAAGGTGCAACCATAACTTTCGACGGAGCGCATCAAGGAACGGTCAAGAGCCTTAAAACTTCCGTAGGCAAGCATGAGCTGAAAATAACTAAAGACGGCTTTCAAACTTACAAAGCAAACATCGAAGTCAGCGCCGACAAAACGCTCTTCAACTACAAACTCGAAAAAGTCGAAGACGCAATAATCGTAATAGATTCCAATCCTCAGGGAGCAATGGTCTATATTGACGGGGTCAAGATTGATAAAACGCCGATCTCATCTTTCTACCCCGCAGGCACATACAAGATAAGGCTCTCAAGCGACAAATACGAAGATATAGAAGAAGAAATTGTCATAAAAGGACCCGAAACAAAGAAAACATTTCAGCTTACCGACATCAGGGCAACTCTGACAATAAACACCCACGAAAAAGCCAAAGTCTATCTCAACGGCGAACAGATAACAAACTACAAAAACATAAAACTCGCACCTCAGCAGTGTATAGTCAAAGTCGAAATGAACAAAGCTAAACCACTCGAAGAAAGATTCATTCTAAAAAAGAAAGAGAACAAAACAATAGATATGCTGCCTCAAATCTCCATAGGAACAATACAAATAGCAGTAATTCCAACAGACGCCGAGATCGAACTTTCCGAAGACGGCGGAGAAAAATACACTTCAACCGGCGCAAAATCCTTCTCCAATGTTCCTGTCGGCACATACAAGCTAAAAGTCAGCAAAAAAGGCTTCAAAACCCACACCGAAGACATACGATTAACAGCAGATGCCATAGAAAAAAAGAGTGTAAAACTTGAAGAAGGCATCCAAGAGACGAATGGAGCTAAAGCTATTACCGATAATAAATCAAATTCATTCAATATAAATTATAATTCAAGAGGTATGACAGACGGATACAGAATAAATATAACTAATACTGATAGTGAAAAGAAAGCGTTGCGGATCGAAAAGCAGGTTAGAGAAGCGGTTCAAGCTCCTGTTTACATAGAGCTTATAGTCGACAAATATATGATCTACGCCGGAGATTGCCAGAACAAAGAAGAGGCAAATATCCTCAAAGAGAAGCTGATCAACGCTGGATTCAAACAAGTTTATTCAGTACCAAAGAAAGTATATAGAAAGTAAAAGAAACATTACAAACCGCGTTCTTCGCGGCGGCGGCTGGCCCGACTACGCATCTCGCTGTCGTGTTGCCAATCGGCACGGACACGGTCCCGATGGCAGGTTCGCCTACAGCGGATTTTTTTATGCCTGTCATCATGAAGATTGCGTATTGAAAGTTAAAATTGCAGATACATTCCAGAAATAAATACTTGACATTAGGCATATAATTTTGTAATTTGCGTATTGAATAATCAAAATGCAAGGATTTGTGTATGATCGAAAGAGCAATAAGCAGTAAGATATTGAGCCTGATAAAAAAATATCCTGCAATTTCTGTAACAGGCCCCAGGCAGTCCGGTAAAACAACGCTGTTAAAGCACTTATTTCCGGATTACAAATATATAAATCTTGAAGATCATGTAATCAGGAGTTACCTTCAAAGTGATGCCCGCAGTTATCTGTCTCAATTTACTTCGGGAGTCATAATCGATGAAGCCCAGAAATATCCCGATCTCTTTTCATATATTCAGATAATTGCCGATGAAGTACAGAAAGACGGTATGTTCATTTTATCAGGTTCTCAGAATTTTATTCTCATGAAAAGTATTTCTCAGTCTCTTGCGGGAAGGGTCAGTATTTTTCATCTTATGCCTTTTACAAAAAGAGAGCTTGAAAAAAAAGAACCTTTTCAACTGAAAGAATTAGCAAAACCCGGATTGTTAGAAGTTGATGATTTTAATTTGTTCAGCTCAATGTTCACCGGATTTTATCCCAGGATCCATGATAAAAAGCTTGATCCTCAGGAATGGCTTGCCAATTATTTTGAACTTTATGTTCAGAGAGACATCAGGGATATTATTAATATCGGGAATATAAGTCTTTTTATAAATTTCGTAAAAATGTGCGCCGGCAGGGTCGGGCAGCTGTTAAACCTGTCATCGCTTGCCGCGGATTGCGGGATCAATCACTCTACAGCGGAAAGGTGGATATCCCTGCTCGAAACAAGTTTTATTGTTTACAGGCTAAGACCGTATTACAAGAACTTTTCAAAAAGAATAATAAAAAGCCCGAAGCTGTATTTTTACGATACGGGTCTATTGTGCTACCTGCTCGGAATTAAGAAACCTGAAGATATCAGATTCTCGCCGTACAGAGGAAATATA
>JAFGUL010000156.1 GCA_016938535.1 Candidatus Delongbacteria bacterium | reverse complement strand
TTTTTCGGGATGAAATTTTATCGTGCCGTTGTTCACCACCTCAAGTGCCGGCTTAACGAGTTCGGACATCTTAAGATACCACTGTTCGGACATCAGATACTCGATCGGCTCCTTGCCGCGCTGACTCACGCTGAGCTGATGAACATGATCCTCGATCTTGTCAACCAGTCCGAGCTCAGTGAGCTCGGCGACAACCTTTTTACGGGCGGCGAACCTGTCAAGACCTCTGAATCTTTCGGGCACATTATCGTTTAAGGTCGCATTCGGGTTCATGACATTTATGACCTCAAGCCCATGCCTCTGCCCGACAAGATTATCGTTCGGGTCATGGCCCGGGGTGATCTTGACCGCGCCCGTACCCTTTTCCGGATCCGCGTGCGTATCCGCAATGACCGGTATCTCCCTGCCGACAAGCGGCAGCACCGCGGTTTTACCGATCAGGTGCTTGAGTTTTTCATTCTCTGGATGAATTGCGACCGCGGTGTCCCCGAACATTGTTTCGGGTCTCGTTGTCGCTACGGTTACGAATTCGTCTGAATCCTTGACCGGATATTTAAAATACCAGAGATTACCTTTTTTTTCTACGAATTCGACTTCCTCGTCGGATATTACCGACATCGAGCCGGGACACCAGTTCACAAGCCTGTATCCTTTGTAGATCAGCCCTTTCTTGTAAAGGTCAACGAAAGTGTCAATAACAGCCTTGTAATAGTCGTCGTCCATCGTGAACCGTTCTCTGTCCCAGTCGCAGGCGCATCCGAGTTTTTTAAGCTGCTCAATTATTATCCCGCCGTATTTATCCTTCCACTCTTTCGCTTTCTCTAAGAATGCTTCCCTGCCTATTTCTTTTTTGTCTATCCCCTGCTCTTTGAGCATAGCAGTAACTTTTGCCTCGGTAGCTATTGAAGCATGATCTGTTCCCGGGACCCAGCAGGTCTCGAAGCCTTTAAGCTTATAATATCTGATAAAAACATCCTGAAGCGTATTGTTGAGCACATGGCCTATCGTGAGCATTCCCGTCACATTCGGCGGTGGTATAACTATCGTATAAGGTTTTTTGTCCTTGTTTACCTTCCCTTTAAAATATCCCTTTTCAAGCCATTTTGAATAAATTTCGTTCTCGATCAGGTTCGGGTCATAGGTTTTCGGTATCTCTTTCATATCACATTTTCCGCGTTATTTAACATTATTCCACACTATCTCTTTAAAGAGTATTGAATATAATCAAAAATATGCCTTTTAGTCAAGAATATTACAATTGAATTTCTATGTATTATTTCTTAAATTCTTTCAAAATTAGATGGAGCGGAAGATGAAGTCATTCAGAAAGGAATTATGGTTCGACACGACACAGAGAAGGCAGTTTATTCTTATAACGCATGAAGTGCAGAAAGTGATCGATGAAAGCGGCGTTAAGGAAGGTCTGGTTCTTGTCAATGCCATGCACATAACGGCTTCGGTGTTCATAAACGATAACGAGTCGGGACTGCATCACGATTACGAGGTCTGGCTGGAAAAGCTCGCGCCGGAGAAACCTCATTCGCAGTACAGGCATAACGGTTTTGAGGACAATGCAGATGCTCATTTGAAGAGACAGGTCATGGGTCGCGAAGTTGTATGCGCTATCACTAACGGTCAGCTTGATTTCGGACCTTGGGAGCAGATATTTTACGGGGAATTCGACGGTAAAAGGAAGAAAAGAGTCCTTGTTAAAGTGATCGGGGACTAGTGCCTATAAACTGACATAATTTATAAGCAGACCATAAAGCGATTTAAGAGCTTTCGGAATGCGCTAAATTATGTCAGAGAATATCAGTATGAATCTTTTCTCGCTTTGAGATCGAGTATAAGAACCAGTATCTTATCATTATCTATAACATAAAAAAGTCTGAATCTCCCGATCCGGTATCTATATACACTTTCAAAATTGCCTTTAAGTTTCTTTATGTTCGAGCCAAAATAAGGATTTTGTCTCAGCTGCGGATAAACAAAGTCCTTTATCTTTTTATACATTTTACCGAATTTCGGATCATAGATCCTTTCCAGAAAATGATCAGTTTCAGCTATCTGAAATTTATTCAACAATTCTGTATTTTCCTTTTCTGGCATCGTCAAGTGCTTTATAAAGACCATCGGTAAGTTCTTTATCGCTGACGATCGAGTTCATTTCAGCGTCAGACACATATACCTCACTGGTAAGATATTGAAGAGAAGCGTTCTCAATAAAGTTCGAAATAGTCCTTCTTTCTCCGTCTGCAGCTTTCTTGAGCAGATCATATATGCTGTCATCGATCCTTACTGTTATAGTTTTCATAATATGCACCTCCAAATACAAATATAATCAATAGTATTCATTTTGTCAATTTATTATTCATTATTATTCTGATTTCTTTCGTCGTGTAATAATCACAATGCATAGACCCATTAAAAAAAGAATTATCTGAACGCCTAAGAGATGCCAGACAGGATATTCACCCATTCCGATTTCTATATCAGGAATCTGATCTGTCAGATTTTTATTCGTATATGCCATAATTCCTCCGTAGAAAGCCGAAGCCATCAGAACATATCCCGCGAACATTATTATTTTTCTGCCCATATTCTTCCCTGAAATGTTACTGAGAATATACGTTTATCATATTTAAAAACCAATATAAATAGTAAAAATTTCCCGCATATTATACTTGTCAATTTCCCGAATTTGGTTTATATTTGTAAATCTTAAATTATGCAATTGTAACCCGGAGCACATCAAATGTCAAAATTATACGAAGAATTTACAGGCAGAGGACTGATCAAACAGTCAACAATAGAAGAAGACAGACTTAAAGAATTTCTTAACGGCTCGCCTTTCAGTGTATATGCAGGATTCGATCCGACAAAACCTTCACTTCATGTGGGACATCTTATACCTATCATGATACTTTCGCACATGCAGAGAGCGGGACACAGACCTATATGCATCGTAGGCGGCGGCACAGCTTTGATCGGTGACCCGAGCGGAAGGGATTCTATGAGAGAAATGCTTACTGAAGCGAAGATCCTGGAAAATTTGAGATGTATTAAATCTCAGCTGTCGCATTTTATTGATTTCAGCGAAGAGAAAGCTCTGCTTCTAAACAATTACGACTGGCTTAAGCTTGAGAATTACATTGATTTCATAAGAAAGGTAGGACCGCATTTCACGGTAAACAGGATGCTCACGGCGGACTGTTTTAAGATCAGAATGGAAAAAGGACTTTCATTTCTGGAATTCAACTACATGATCCTCCAGGCTTACGATTTCTATAATCTTTTCCAGAAATACAACTGTCAGCTTCAGGTCGGCGGGGACGATCAGTGGTCTAATATTATTGCAGGTATAGAGCTTATCAGACGAATGGAGGGTAAAGAAGCCTTCGGAATGACAAATCCGCTTCTCACCCGCTCTGACGGAAAAAAGATGGGTAAATCGGAAGGCGGTGCTGTCTGGCTCGACCCTGAACAGACAAGTCCGTTCGAATACTACCAGTTCTGGAGAAATACGACCGACGATGATGTGATAAAATTCATGAAGATCTATACTTTTCTGCCTTTGGAAGAGATCGAAAGCTACTCTAAACTTAAAGGCGAAGAGCTGAACAGCGTTAAAGAGATTCTGGCCTACGAAGCTACGAAGATCGTCCACGGTAAAGAAAATGCTGATAATGCGAGAGAAACCGCGATCAGGATTTTTAAGGAAGGAACACTTGAAGCAGCCCCTTCTATAGAAATGAACGAAGTAAGCGTTGTAGGAAAGGAGCTGGCCGAGATTTGCCTCGAAGCCAATATATTCGACTCCAAGAGTGAAGCTAGAAGAATGATCTCGCAAGGCGGACTAAGCCTCAACGGCAACAAGATCACAGACATTAAAACCATTGTGCAGAGCTCTGATGTAAACGAGGGGTCGCTCAGCATCAAAAAAGGAAAAAAATCTTTTTATAAAATTGAAATCATCCCGAGAGGTTAACCGCGATGAAAAAAAATATCCTGACCCTTATTCTTGCAGTAGTATTGACAACTTTTATGGTTTCATGCTCTTCAGACGAAGATAAACTTTTCAGAGCTATAAAAAAAGGCGACCTGAAAGAAGTTCAGTCTCTCGTTCAGAGCGGAGTTTCAGTACTCATGACCAACAAGAACGGATTGTCACCCTTAGAAGTTGCAAGGCTCAATAATCAGGACGAGATTGCAAATTATATATTTGAGGAGATAAAGCTTATCCTGGACAAAGAAACGCGGAACCTGCTCGATACAGTTTTCAAGGAAGAATTACGAAAGCTTAAAGAGATCGAAACGGAAAGAAAAAAGCAGTACGAACTTTATCTTGAAAGCAATGATAAACTTTTGAGTTACATGTCTGAAGATGTAAGGTTAACGGAAAACATTATCAGTGAACAGGAAAAATATTTCAGATCGCATCAGGAATATATAAAGATATTCATTGATTCTAAAGTTGACCTTATTGAAGCTATTCTGAAAGAATTAGTTAGAAGGGACCGTCTTTACAATGTAGATTCAAAAGAAGCGCGTCATATAGTGAATGTGAGTATTATGTTCACTCTCGGGAAGCTTTGATCATCTTTTGTTTCGCAAAACTCTTCTCTGATAGGCTTCATTTTCAATTTGTCTTACCTCTACGGCGTACCACAGATATAAAGTACTTCCTATAAAAACAAGTATCGAGAATATTAGGGGATAGAGCAGATTCCTGCCTCCGTAATCCTTTCTTCTGAAAAGATATACCGGATAGGCGTAAAACCATAAAAGCAGGAAGATGAAGAATTTCAGAAAACTTCCGCCGTAGATCTCTTTACGCTTGTATATTTTGACCTTAAGTCCAAGTCTGTGTGAATCTATTGTGGCAAGTATAGTAGTAAGAAATACAGTAAAAATAATTACAGAGACGATAAATAATCTGATGTTATTTACATTATTGTAGTTGTAGAACCAGTACCACATCAGCAGAGAGCTGATAAGAGGGATTATCACCATGAGAAAACCGATAATATCGAGTTTTTTTCCGTGACCGGCAGTATTTGAATCTCTTTTGTCCAATTCAGTCATTTCCTTATTATACAGACTTCGGAATATGCCAAAATTTTAAGATTTGAGCAAGGTATTTTTTTATACAAAAAAAGCGGGTGCGTAAAACACCCGCTTTAAAATTCGATAACCGAATATCTATCTCTGAATATAAACTCTGACCCTGTCGCCGTTAGCACTTTCCACATTCACTATATCCTCGTCTATCATATCAATGAAGTCTTCGATGTTATTCACGATCTGTGCGAGGTCAACTCCGCTTGCCTTGATCTCCGACATTTTTTCTGCGGGCATCATGCTCAGAGCGAGCTTTGCGAGCATCAAGGGAAGCGTGACCATTACATTGTCGCCGTCCGCGCTTTCCACTTCAACTTTGAATTTACCCTTGAGTCTTGAACCCGGCTTGCCGCTGCTGACAGTCACACCTGCAGTTTCACTCTTGTGATCCGGTCTTGATTCTGAGCCGCCGTCAAGCGCTTTGAGCAGTTTTTCAGCCTGCTCGGCTGTCAGTTTTCCTTCCTGAAGCATTTCAAGTATCTGTTTTTTTTCTCTTTCATTAGACATTTTGTCCTCCTTTTTATAGATTTATTTTAATTTTTGTACCGTCTTTTGCTCTGATGTCAACACCTATTTCGTCAGTAAAACCCATTACCGGCTGTTTTTTGAACAAAAGAAAAATATTCACCGGCAACAGAATAAAAACTTTCAAGACTGAGTAGTTTATAACTGCCTCGTCACTGACTATTCTTATTCTGCTCATCAGGGGAAGTTCGAGTATTGGTTTTTTAAAACTGCTTAGACTGATATAATCCGCGAAGGAATAAAGCAGATATACGAGAACAGCCGTACGGAACCATCCTGAATTCATGTTGTATGCGATTAGAACATTGAGTCCGAAAATTATCATCGTAATTATAAACAAAGCTCTTGTTTCTTTTACGATCACGCCCTTGATCAGATAGTAGAGCGGTAGTGTTATTAAAAGCAGAAAGATCATGTTTATCCCCTTATTTCAAAGCTTTAATAAGTTTTTCAGCCTCATCAACCGATATTTTCCCTTCTGAAACCATATTAAGGATCGTCTGAACGCTCTGCTGCTCTTTCTTCGTATCCCTGATCTCTTCTTTGACAACAGATTCTGAATCTTCCGATACATTCTTCAGGTGTGACTTGAGATTTTTAGCTATATTCATAAATGCGGACCCGAAAGTCTTGGAAATATCAGCTCCGAACTTCTCAAAATTTTTAAAATCACCTTTTACCTGTGAAATTCTGATCTTTTCTTCAGCCGGCCTTTCTCCGTTAATGTCAACATCTCCGGAAACAGTCTTGAGTATGAATTCTTTGTCGGTCTTAAGACTTCGGATGTCGATGACAATATCACCGGATACGCTGTTTATTACACAGTTTTCCTCCAGTATGAACTCACCCGAGGCAGAAAGGTCGCCGGAGACGCTTTTCGCGCTAAGTTTTTCGAATACACATCCGGTTAACAAAGTATCGCCCGATATAGCTGAAGTTTTGACAGCCCCTCTGACCCCGCTGATCATAATATCTCCGCTGATCGTTCCTGCTTCGCAGCTTCCTTCTTCTGTATCGGCAATATTTATATCACCGCTTTTTGTTTTAAAGACCGCAGCCAACCTCCCGATGCCTGATACCCTGATACTACCGCTGACTGTAACCGCCTGACCTTCCACTTTGCATTTTTTCGGGATGCTGACCTGAACGGAAAAATCACCTGCATCAGAGAAAGCGGAGAGTTTTTTCACTTTCTGCCTGATCTCAAGCTTGTCATCGGCAAATTTAATATCAAATACCTCATCGGCCGAATTTTTCCTGAGTTCCCCGAAATCAACTGAAAGCTCTTCACCCTCTGTATCGATTATTTCGACATCGGCGTTTATAGTGCTTATACTGACACTCAGTGTGTCCGAGTTTATTCTGCTGTTCATTTTTGCCTCCTTTTGTTAAGTTTTTCAAGAGCTTCCTCTGTTGATATTTCTCCTTTTGCAAGAAGCTCTAATACTTCATCGGAATCAGAACCTTCCTGATCCTCGATCCCGAGTGCGGCCTTTGCTTTTTTCAGGAGATTCTTCACCTTCGGATATGAACAGTTCATCATTTTTTCAACCTGCCTTATGTTCCCTTCCGCAAAAATGAATATTTTTATAAAATCTTCGATCTCCTTATCCGTTACGCTTATAGATCCGCCGCAGATGAAATCCCCCTTTATACTGGTTTTGCAATTACTGCAGGTGTATTCTGATACTTTGAGCCCCGACCCGCAGACAGGACAGTCCGTCAGTTGCTTTTTCATTACTCCTCCTTTCATAATTAATTATATATCACTTTTGTGGATGATCCGCACTTACCTGCGTAACAGTCAAATTCGTTCTCAGATGCGATCTGAACAAGCTCATCAGCCTGCTGGGAAGTAATCCTTCCGTCTTTTTCCATTCTTGATATCAGATATATTTCCGCCGACATTTTTCGCCTCCTTAAGTCTTTGATGGTAATATAAACATATTTAATTACATTGTCAAGCTTTTTATTAACAATTTTAATACTTTATGGTTTTCTGTATCAACTTATTTAATGTTTTGGCGCGGGAGTATCAATTATAATAAAAAAGAGCGCGAGTTGCGCCCTTTATATAATATGTAATAAAAATAAAGAAACTATATTCTAAAGATCCTCTTTAGTGAACCTGTAATTTCTTTTGCAGAACTGACATTTGATCTCAACATAACCGTTTCTTTCAAGATCCTCTTCTATTTCCTCTTTATTGAGAAGTTTTACAGCGGAAAGCATCTTTTTCCTTGAGCAGCCGCATCTGTATTCGGGTTGTTTCTCTTCAAGAACCTCGGCATGCAGACCCTTTAATACCATCTTCAGGGCGATATCCTCGAGAGAATAACCCATATCGAGAAGATCAGTAAAACTTGGAAATGATCTGAGATTTTTTTCTACGGCTTCAACAGATTCATCAGTATAACCGGGCATCATCTGAACCATAAATCCGCCGGCTTTTCTGTAAGTACCGTCAGGAAAAATAAGGACCCCAAGACTTATTGAAGTCGGTATCTGCTCCGAAGATGCAAAATAATATGTAAGATCATTCGCGATGTTGCCGTATTTCATTTCGGTACTTCCGGTGTAAGGGGTTCTAAGACCCATATCCTTTATTATATGGATCAGGCCGTCCCCGAGAACAAGTTTATCGGCAGATATCGGCTCGCCGTCCCTGACAACAGGCATTGATCCCGGATCGCTGATAAGACCCTTTATTTTGGCGTTGCTGTCGGTTGTGACAATGACTTTACCCGAGGGACCGTCGCCCTCAACTCTCACTGTTAACAGACTCTTCGCTGTTTTCATATCTGAACCGATCATGACACCGGCGCACAGCAATTTCCCCAGCACCGAAATGTTCGCAAGCGACAATCCGTGAATTTCCGCAGCTTTTTTTACTGTATCAGTACAATCTGCAAGCGTGAACTTTACCTGACCTTCCGCTATTCCTTTTATTAGTCTGTCAGCCATCTGAACCTTCCTGTTTAAATTGAATCATCTTCAAGAGGTTTAAAACCCTCACCTCTTACATCTCTTATGTCAATTATAGTCATAAAAGCTTCAGGATCTATAATTCGAAGTTTTTCCTGCAAAGCTACCAGTTCTCTCCTTGAAAGAGCTGCAAATATTATTTCCTTCTCATCGTTCTTATAGATCCCCTTTCCATGAAAATAGGTGGCACCTCTTCTCAAATTCTTAAGAATGTACGCCGCAACTTCTTCATATTTTTTTGATACAATAAATGCACCTTTTCTAAAGTTCATACCCACCGTGAGAGCATCAATAACCCTGCCCGTAGCATAGATCGTAATTATTGAGTAGAGTGCCAGCTTGACATCTTTGAAAACAATAACTCCCAATAAGACTACAATAGTATCAATAAGCATCAGAAGCTGACCCATCGGGATCTTTGATCTCTTATATGCGATCTGTGCAACTATATCGGAACCGCCGGTAGTCCCTTTGGCCTTAAAAATAAATGCCAGACCCGCCCCGATCAGAACCCCGCCGTAAAGGGACGAAACAAGAATATCGCCATCCATCAGAGGAATATCGCCCCACCATATTGAAAGAGCATCAATGAATAATGAAGTCAGTGTCATTCCCAGCAGTGTACGCCATCCGAATTTCGGACCGAGCTCTTTTATCCCCCATATAATAAGAGGAATATTCATTAATAGTCCCATTGTTCCTGTAGGAAGTCCGAGTGTATGATGCAAAACGATCGCGATACCGAACACTCCCCCGGGAATTATCTTATAAGGCACTATGAAAAAAGCATATCCTGCGGCCATGATAAGCGATCCGGATACAAGCATAAGTATATCGGAGAACCCTCTTTTTGAAAGGACCTTATAATCAGAAAACCGGAACATAGAACCTCCAATGGAATTTTGAGCGAAATATAAGAAATTTAAAGTGTAATGAATAGTGATTTTTAATATAAAACAATGCCGCCAAAAGGATTTGAACCTTCGACCTCTGCTTTACGAAAGCATTGCTCTACCGACTAAGCTATGGCGGCATTTTCATACTATTCTGAGAGCAGTTTTTGCACTTTTGAGGCAAGTATTTCTCTGCCCCTTAAGTGTTTGTATCTAATAATTCCCTTTTTATCTACCAGAAATGCAGCCGGGATCCCGACTATTTTGTATGTTGTAACATTCGGATCTTCCCATGCCTTCCCGCTGAAAATATTATTCCACTTCATTTCTGAAGCTGATATATAATCTAAGGCATTCTGCCTGTTCTGGTCATTGTCAAGATTTATACCGATAATTTCAAGTCCCTGATTAGAATATTCTTCATACACAGAGACAAGATTAGGCATTTCAGCCTTGCATGGCATGCACCATTCCGCCCAGAAATCTATCACATAAACCTTCCCTTCAATAACTCCCGGATCATGCGCATTCTCATCGAAATAAACACCTTTCAGCTCAGGTGCTTTATCTCCGATCGTGGGTGAACCTTTTTCGATCTTTTTCAGTAAAGTCCGGTACTTTTTTTCACTGAATAATTTCTCTGCAAAAAGAACATCCGTCAGTCTGTATATAAGATCCCTGTCCTCGGCATTTCCCTGTACATATTTTTCAAGAAGACCTATACCTTCGCTGAGTTTATCTTCAGACACTCTTAGTTTTGCTTCGATATAGTCAAGCAGCGGATCTTTCTCTTTCTCTTCTCTCGCCTTTGCAACATATTCTGATGCTTTCTCCATATAATTCAGATAGGCATAACTCTCAGCGACTGAAGTATTAGACATCGCATCCGGATTATTCTTCACGAAAGTATCAAGCAGGTCTTTGGATCTTTCGATCTCACCCTGTGAATAATAATATGCGAACAAATTGTCGAAAGCAGAGCTGTTTGAGGGATCTTTCACAAGCATGATACCGTTAAGATATGCCAAATCCTCACTTCTTCCGAGCTGACTGAAAATATACGACATAACCTCATAGGAATCCCTGACAGAATGGTCTTTGATCATACAAAGATAAACCAGTTTTGCCGGTATTTCCAGATCGCCGGTTCCCGAATAAAGTAATGAAAGCGATAATCCGAGATAACCGTAGGGATCGTTTTCCTTTGATCTTATCATCTCAACGAAAAATTCTTTACTTTCTTCTGGAGGAAGATTATTTCCGTAGAAGAACTGATTATGGGTATTCAGACTGTCTAAATTATACAGTGATTCGATGTACTGATCAGCCTCTGCCGGTGAACTCTGCAGAAAATTGATCTTGATCGCTTTGAAATCGTAAAATTCCGGATACTGAGACAAAAGAGAATCAATATCTGTCTGAAGCTTATTAAAATCATTTTTATAGGAACGGAGTTTAAAATCCGCCTCTGTCAGTTCGATCGGACTTTTGTTCACCTTTGAAAGATCGATCTCAACATCCTTAACAAGATCCGCTATAAATTCATCGGCCGTCATTTCGCGTTTAGAACACGCAAAAACAACTAACAGTGTTAAAATATATATCAGGTATTTTCTGAGCATTACCGAAATTCCGGGACCGGAGATCATTTATTGAGCTCCTTAAGAATCAGATCGGTGATCTCGTATTCAGGCTTGGCAAAAAGAAGAGTTCCTGTATTGGCATCGAAAACAAAATCGTATTTTTCTTTTTGTGATATTTCTTTTATGACATCGTTGATCTTATCTATAACAGGCTGCATCAGCTCTCCGTTCTTTTTATAGAACTCACCTGTCTGTCCCCATGTTACTTCCTTGAACTGATAATATTCCTGAAGCTTCTGCTGACCCTGGGCCATCTTCTCATTCCTTTTCTCTTCAGAAACCATCAGAGACATATTCTTGATCTCATCTTCAAGAGCCTGTATCTCTTTTTCCATTCCCATTGCTTTAGTTTCCATTTCCTTGTTCCATTTGGAAAGTTCTTCTTTGGCTTTCTTTGCTTCATTGTACTCTGCAAGGACCTTATCCGAATTGACATATGCGAACTTCATTTGCGCCGATAAAACGAACGAAACGAGCATTATCAATAACATTGTTGTTTTCTTCATTTTCTATCTCCTTTGTTTTGTTTACAGATTTGTACCCATTCTGAAATGAGTTCTCAACTGGTCTCTCCAGTCTGCTTTTTCACCGAAATCCTTAAAATAATCGAATCCGTATCCTACATCCAAACCCATCATTCCGAGCATCGGCACATTGATCCTGATACCGACACCTGCGCCTTTCTGCAGCTCGTACAAATTGACCTCGCTGTAATCCCTCCAGAGGTTACCCGCATCAAGATAAGCAAGAGTATAGATCAGCATCGGAGCGTCAACAAGTTTCAGTCTTAATTCGAATGATGTTTTGATAAGATTTCTTCCTCCGACAAAATATCCGTCTTCATAAGGTCCCACAGCATTCTCGTCATATCCTCTTAGAGGTTCTCCGCCGGAAAGTCCTCCGCCGCCGAGATAAAAATATTCTCTCGCGCTTATGTACGATGATTCACGCAGCTTATCCATAACGCCGGCAACGAACTGTGAATGGAAAACAAGTCTGTCCCTTACGAGCGGCTGATACCATTTCATATCTATTTTATGCTTATGGAACTCTTCGTCACCTCCAAGAATTCCGCCGGCAAGTTTGGTCATAAGTGTTATAGAAGCTCCTCTTGTCGGAAAATCAGCTCTGTCCCTGCTGTCCCTGATCAGATATTGCGCAACCGAAGAAGACAGTATGGATTTACCTTCAAAAAGCTCATATCTTTCAGGTGCGTTATCACTCACATTGGTATATTTTATCCTGTCTATCGAATAGTACCAGAGCCCCCTCATCCAGTTGTCAGTCCACGCGAACCTTCTTCCAACCTTAAGTATCCCGCTTGTTATCTGTGTGTCTGAATATGACTCATCTCTTTTCTGATAATTACCGCTTAATCCTACAAGTGTGGGAGTATCATACAGCCACGGTTCTTCAACGCTGAGGGAATATTTGTAATAATCTTTACCGAACTCAATATTAGTGGAAAGCTGCTGTCCGTCCCCCTGGGTGAAAGGGTGTTTGAAAGAGAAATTATTAAAAACCAGACCTACTGACCCGATAAAACCGTCAGCCTGTGAATAAGCTATGGATGTTTGTGCCTGCTCGGTCGGTTTTTCTTTGACCGAGAATATCAGATCCACTTCCTTGTCGTTTACAGGCCGCATATCAGGGATAACATTCTCAAAATAGTTGAGTATCATTGCATTTCTCTGACTTCTGAGTATCCTGGTCTTATTGAATATATCCCCGGGATAGATATCCATTTCCCGTCTTAAAACTTTTTCGTTCGTTCTCGTGTTACCCTTAAACTCGATCTTTCTTATTCTTGAACGGGTACCTTCGGTAATTTTGAATACATATTTTATCGTATCCCTGCCTACAAGCTGTTCCTGAGGAACTATGTTCGCTCTTAGGTAACCTTTGTCCATATAAAGTGTCGAAAGATTATTATAAACCGACATTTCAAGCTTTTCAACACTGAAAATATCGCCTTCGCTGAATTCTAGAGCCTGCTTAAGATCTTCATCGTCAAAAAGAATGTTGCCGGAAAATTGAGGTTCTCCGAAAAAGTATTTCTGTTCTTCCGACACAGTAATGTCTATGAATATATTCTCTTCCTTTTCATCATAATATACGGAATCGTTAACGACATAAAAATCTTTGTAACCTTTATTCTGAGCGTAATAAACCATTCTTTCGAGATCTTTTTTGAAATTATCCCTGTCGTATTTTCCGTCTCTCCACCATCTGTCTTCGTGGGTTTCCTCGAACTGTTTGAGAAGTTCGCTCTTTTTAAAATTCTCGTTACCGAAAAAATTGATCTGTTCAATAAATATCTTTCTGCCTTCATTAATTTTAACGGAAATGTCTATCTCTCTGTCATTTATGCTTTCTTGAACAACTTCAACATCGGCTTTTATATAGTTCTTCGATTTATAAAATTCTTCAATAGTTCTTTTGAGATCCTGCAGATAACTCTCCTTGATGATCTGACCTTTCCTCAACTTTATCAGAGGTTCTATGTCATCTTTCCCGTATTTGTCGTATCCTGCAACTTTTACATTATTCAACCTCGGGAGATCGCTTAAAATTATCGTAAGTTGCGTGCCCTTGCCTTCAACATTGACCGCATCTATTTTTATATCCGAAAACAAATTCAGATTCCAAAGTTTTTTTATCGCGTTCTGAATGTCTTCGGCAAAGATAGTCTCTCCTTTGGATATGCCTGAAGAAAGAATTACTATTTCAGGTGATACGGAAGTACCCTCGACAACAATGTCGTCCACTCTGATCGAACCTGCATCGTTCTGTGAGAATAAACAGACAGTCGCAAATAACATCGCTGCCAATATATGCTTTTTCAATCCTGCAGCCGCCTTAATATATTCCAAATTGTTTTCTTCCCCGGTCTAGTTAATAATTAGTTGCGCAATTTAAGTTTTTAAGGTGAAAATGTCAAGCCCGTTCTTATACGAACAGCCCCTGAAAAAGGTTCATTTAAATTGATATCTGGCATTTTTTTGATTAAATTGCCTGTATGAAAAATGAATTCAGATTAATATCACCGTTTGAACCGAAAGGAGACCAGCCTCAGGCGATAGAGCAGATCACTAATAATTTTGCAGGCGGAGTTGAATATCAGACCCTTCTCGGAGTGACGGGAAGCGGAAAAACTTTCACTATGGCAAATGTTATCCAAAATTTGAATAAACCGACACTTATCATATCTCACAATAAAACTCTCGCAGCTCAGCTTTTCGGAGAACTTAAGGCATTCTTTCCGGAAAACGCGGTCGAATATTTCATCAGTTACTACGACTATTATCAACCGGAAGCTTATATGCCATCGCGAGATCTTTATATCGAGAAAACCACTTCTTCAAATGATGAGATAGAGAAACTCAGGCTTAGAGCAACTTCATCGCTTATTTCGAGGAACGATGTGATAATAGTGGCCTCGGTGAGCTGCATTTACGGCCTCGGATCTCCCGAGGACTACAAGGAGCTTTCTCTAGAAGTATCAGTCGGCGACATGATAGACCGTAACAAACTCTTCAATTCACTCGTGGAAATGCAGTACGAGAGGAACAATTACGAACTTCTGCACGGCACTTTCAGGATCAAAGGTGATATTATTGATATTCATCCTGCTTATGACGATACAGGGATCAGACTTCATACTTTCGGCGACGATGTCGAGAAGATAGAGATCATTAATTACATAAGCGGGAATGTGATCGAAAATCTTGATAAAGTGAACATTTATCCTGCTAAACATTTTGTGGTGACTCAGCCGAAAATGAAAAATGCGATAGGCGGGATCGAAGAAGAAATGAAGGCGCGTGTTAAATACTTTTATGACAACAACATGCTCGTCGAGGCTCAAAGGATAGAGAACAGAACAAAGATGGACATTGAGTTCATGCGTGAAATGGGATTCTGTCCGGGGGTCGAGAACTATTCTAGGCACCTGTCGGGAAGAAAAGCAGGTCAGAGACCGTACTGCCTGATAGATTTCTTCCCCGACGATTTTCTGCTTATAATTGATGAAAGTCATGTCACCTTGCCTCAGATAAGAGGGATGTATAACGGCGACAGAAGCAGAAAAACGACTCTCGTTGACTACGGTTTCAGGCTGCCTTCCGCGCTCGACAACAGGCCTCTGCAGTTCACTGAATTCGAGGAGATCACCTCAAGAACGCTCTATGTATCCGCAACTCCCGCCGACTATGAGCTGGAAAAATCAAAAGGACTTATAATCGAGCAGGTCGTCCGGCCTACCGGGATCCTCGATCCGGAGATTGTCGTTAAACCTTCGACAGGTCAGGTTGATGATATCATGGAAGAGATCAGGGTCGTTGTGGCGAGAAAAGAAAAAGTTCTCGTTACGACCCTGACAAAGCGGATGAGCGAGGATCTTACGAAGTTCTTGAAGGAGAACGGCATAAAGGCCGAGTACCTGCACAGCGAGATCGAGTCTCTCGACAGGGTCAGGCTCATCCGCGAACTCCGGCTCGGCAAGTTCGATGTCCTCGTAGGCATCAACCTGCTTCGGGAAGGTCTCGACCTTCCCGAAGTGTCCCTCATCGGCATACTCGATGCCGACCGCGAAGGATTTCTTCGCGACAAGAGATCGCTCCTTCAAACTTCCGGCAGGGCTGCGAGAAATGTCAACGGCAGGGTGATATTTTACGGCGACAGGATGACTGATTCCATGAAGAACTGTATAGAGGAAGTCGCGAGGAGACGGGAAAAACAGGCTGAGTACAACACATTGAACAATATTACCCCGCACACCGTCTATAAATCAGCCGAGCAGATAATGTATTCTACGAACCTGAAAGATGAAAAATTTTCGCAGGTTTCTGATCAGAAAACATCTTATGGTAAAAAAGACGCTGAAGAATTGAGAAGCGAGATCATTGAGCTTGAATCATTGATGGAAGAAGCCGCCGAGAAACTTGAATTCGAGAAGGCTGCGGAATACCGCGACAGGATAATCGTGCTTGAGAATATCTTAAAGAAATAAAACTGTTTTAAGAATAAAAATAATCGTCAGAATCTGAACTCGCTGAAGCTTTCTTCAGCACCTAGTTTAGATTTGTGCAGAATATTATAATGAGGTCCCTCGGGTTTCAGAATACTCTCGAATAAGACGATCTCACTTACTTCCGACTGCTGAAAATAAGTTTCCTGATTAGAACTGACAAAACTCTTCAACTCATGCATGTTCCCCGGATTCTTGAACCTTCCGATTGTCAGGTGGGGCGTGAACTTTCTGTAATCTATTTCAAAGCCAAGATCGCCTACGGAATTCTCGATATCGTTTTTAAGGCCTTCAAATTCAGGGCAGTTTCTCAATCCAATCCACAGAACTTTAGGATGATAAAAGTCTTTGAAAACTCCCACTCCCTTCAAAATAGCACGGATACAGTTATGTTTCTTTGACATCATATCCATTTTTGATTTTATCGAATCTATCGCAGAAATTTCCACATCTCCCAGAAACTTCAGAGTAAGGTGTAAGTTTTCGGTGCCAACCCATTTGATCTCCGCATCGTGAAGAATATCAGGAATAGAACTGTAAAATTCTTCAGTCTTTTCTTCAAAACAAACCTTTACTCCGATGAATAATCTTTTTTTGTCCGACATTATTTTTTTCTCTATATTTCTGACAGGTACAAGTTTAAGAATTTTAATTCAATAAATCAAGTCCTAAATTTTTAGATTGATATTCCGCAGGTGATTATTTAACTTCCAACCATAATTAAACAGGACGGACGGCTTTGAAGAAAAAGATAAGAAAACTGAAGGCGGGAAAATACACGGAAGCATTATATTATTCAGCAAAGAACGCATTTGATGAAAAATATCCGTTCTATGCCTCGCTCAAGGTCACTTCCAGATGCCATTTCGCCTGTAAATTCTGTGATATGAAAAATTTTCAGACTCCCGATCTGCCGGCAGAGGACATAAAGAAAATTATCAGGAATATCGGGAGGTCATCAGTTTTCCTGCTTTCACTCGAGGGCGGTGAACCGCTGTTAAGAAAAGACATTGAGGAAATACTGATCGAGGCTCACAGACAGCCTTTCTACCTGCTTTTCACGACGAGCCAGAAGAATCTTCTCGAATATCCGTGGGAAAGGTATCAGAAATATATAGATTTTCTCCATATCTCAATAGATGAGGGTCATGGAAATCTTGAACTCTTCGACAGGCTTAATGAGATAAATAAATTCAACATGGTCGTTTGCGTTCAGACCGTTGTCGCGAAAGAGGATCAGGACAGGCTCGAAGAGAAAGTGTCGAAATGTTATTATTCCGGCAGCAAAATACTCATAATGCCTGCTGTTGCCCTGGACGGCGCAGAAAACTGTTTTCCCGATTTTGACAGGCTGGAAAAGCAGATAAGAAAATTCAAGAAAGCTTATCCCGAAACTATTATCACGCCGAACTCTTATTTTTCAGCCGTCAGGAAAAAGCATGGCGGATGCAGTCCGAGTTCTATCATAATCGATGCTGACGGTTCGCTGTTTTACCCCTGCAGAACTCTTATGAATAAAACCATCAGACTTCAGGATACCGATCTAATGAAATATCTTGAAACAGGGGGAGCTGCAGAATTGAGAAAGCAGATGGCTTCATGCACAAGACAATGTGCCTGGTACCAGTACTTCGCGACTTCACGATTCAGCAGCATATCGGATTTTTTCGATGCGACGGGTCCGTATTTAAGAGAATTTTTTCTCGGAAGAAAATTCGAGTAGTCTATTATTACATTTCATACCCGATTTTATGCATTTTATCTTCACATAATTATTCTACATAAAAACAGCCTTGCAAAAATCAAGAAAATAAGCTATATTTTACCCTTTATTGGAATAGGCACGGACTTACTATTGAGATGACGAATTTTCAGAATATAAAAATAACAAAAAAATAGAGGTACTAAATGTCAAACCAGGAAGTAACAACGATCATCGCTACCGATTGCGGCTCGACTACAACGAAAGCCATACTTATTGAAAAGATCGGTAATGAATATCGTCAGCTGGTAAGAGGAGAAGCTCCCACAACGGTTGAAGCGCCTTTCGAGGATGTTACCAAGGGCGTTTTGAACGCGATCATGGAACTCGAGGAACTGGCTACGGAATTTTACAAGACCGACGCCGCTAAAGACTCCAAGTATTACAACAAACCCAGAGTTTTTGTAAAGGACGAGAATATTGTCAGAAAAGATCCGAAAAATGACGACGGAGTAGGCTGCGACATCTACATCTCAACTTCTTCGGCAGGCGGCGGACTTCAGATGATGGTATTCGGCGTTGTTATGGCAATGACCGCTGAATCAGCACAGAGAGCGGCTCTCGGAGCAGGTGCTATCGTAATGGATGTGCTCGCTATAAATGACGGAAGACTCCCTCACGAAAAGATCGAGAGGATAAGAGCCTTAAGACCGGACATGATACTTATTGCCGGAGAGACCGATCAGGCGAAACCGAAACATGTTATCGGAATGGCTGAACTTGTAAAATCAGCAAGACCTACAGCGAGACTCGGAATAGGCTACGCACTGCCTGTTATTTATGCGGGGAATCAGAGAGCTCATAAAGAGATCAGTGAAATACTGGAATCAGAAACAGCATTAAGCCTGGTCCCGAACCTGAGACCGACTCTTGAAAGAGAAAATCTTCGACCTGCATCCGACAAGATCCACGACCTTTTTATGGAGCATGTTATGCAACAAGCGCCCGGGTACAATAAACTAATGGAATGGACCGATGCTCCCATCATGCCTACACCCGGAGCAGTGGGCCTTATAATAAACAAGATCGGAATACTTATGGACATGAATGTGGTCGGTGTCGATATCGGAGGAGCCACAACAGATGTATTCTCGACTTTTAAACTTGAAGATAAAGAAGGTAAATTTCACCCTAAATTCAACCGTACAGTATCTGCAAATCTCGGAATGTCGTATTCAGTTTCCAATGTTCTTCTTGAGGCCGGACTCGATAACATTATGAGATGGGTACCTTTTGAAGTTAATGAGCAGGAATTAAGGAACAGGATCGGGAACAAAATGATCCGTCCGACGACAATACCTCAGTCAAAAGAAGACCTCGATATAGAACAGGCGATAGCAAGAGAAGCTCTAAGACTCTCATTCATTCAGCACAGAGCTTTTGCGGTCGGACTGAAAGGAGTTCAGCAGGAAAAAGGGATTTCCGAAGCTTTTGACGCAGATAAATCAAATGATTCAATAGTAAACATGATGAAACTTGACCTCCTGGTAGGTTCGGGCGGTGTGCTTTCTCACGCTCCATTAAGAAGTCAGTCGGCTCACATGCTTGTTGATTCTTTCCTTCCCGAAGGGATAACCACTCTCGCCGTTGACTCTATATTCATGATGCCTCAGCTCGGAGTTCTGACCGAAGTAAAGGCACCCGGCTGCGAACAGGCCGCAATGGAGGTTTTTGACAAGGACTGTCTAATCTACCTCGCCTCAAGTATATGTCCTGTAGGAATAGTAAAAGAAGGCAAAAAAGTTGTCAGAGTTAAGGCAGATCTTCCTGACGGCACAAAACTTGATGACTGGATCGAAGCCAATCAGCTCCTGAGATACGATCTTCCTCACGAAACTGAGGTTGAATTCGAGATAGAACCCGCAAGCGGATTTGATGTAGGTGAAGGTAAGGGTAAGAAAGTTGTAAAGAAATTGAGAGGCGGCGTTGTAGGTTTGATAATCGATACCCGCGGAAGGCCGTTCAACTTCACTAAAGATTATAAGAACAGGGTGGAAATGCTTCAGAAGTGGGATATTTCAAAGAATTATACACCGAAATCCCATAAAGACGGAGTGTAAACAGTTAATTTAAGATTTAGATTAGGAGAATAAAATGGCTCACGCATATACACCGGGATTAAAAGTCGCTGCAAAAACTATGATCAAGAAAACGAGGAAACTTCCTCTTCTCGGACAGGTTCTTGTAAAAAAAGGCGACAAGATCCCTTCAAAGACAATAGTAGCAAAAACTGAACTTCCCGGAAAAGTTTATCCGATCAATGTTGCCGGACAGCTGGGACTGGCAAAAGCTGCCGAACTTACCGAATGCATGCTGAAAAAAGAAGGCGATACAGTTAAGCAGGGCGAGGTCGTTGCACAAAGTAAGGGTTTTTTCGGATTTTTCAAGACTGATTACAAGGCTCCAATTGACGGAACTATAACTCAGATCTCGCAGATAACCGGTCAGGTAATATTCAACGCTCCGGCTATCCCTGTTCAGATAGATGCTTATGTTGACGGAACAGTGGATGAAGAAATTCCCGAAGAAGGCGTAATAATGAAAACCGAAGGCGTTCATATCCAGGGGATCATCGGACTCGGAGGAGAATCTTACGGAAAGATCAGGATCGTAACTAAATCACCGGACGAAATAGTTGATATCAACATGATCACAGAAGATATGAAAGGGGAGATCATCGTTTGCGGATCAAGGATCATGACCGATGCTTTGACCAAAGCGCAGAAGATCGGCGTTGCGGGGGTTATTACCGGAGGATTCGACTATCAGGACATCAAGGACATTCTCGGCAGAGACCTGGGAGTAGCGATCACCGGTCACGAAAATATAGGTTATACGCTCATTCTTACTGAAGGATTCGGAACTATACCTATGGCCGACAGAACTTTCAATCTACTCAAAAAATATGAAGGCTACCAGGCTTCGATCAACGGGGCTACACAGATAAGAGCCGGAGTTATGAGACCTGAAATTATAATTACGCATGACGAAAAGGTCGAGGATGTTGCAACGAAGAAATACGAACAGGTCGGTCTTGAAAAAGGTGATCAGATAAGGATAATCAGAGCTCCCTACTTCGGTAAGCTTGGTAAAGTGATCAGTCTTCCTGTCGAACTTCAGAAAGTTGAATCCGGAACATGGGTAAGGGTAATGACTGCGGAAGTTGACGGTAAAGAAGTGCTTGTTCCCAGAGCAAATGTCGAAATGATCGAGAAATAATTTAGAGTTTTAGAAATTAGAAATAAAGACGGGGTGTGTCTATGAAAAAAATATGTCTGTTTTTGATAATCATGCTGACTGTTAGTACATTCGCTCAGTCAGTCAGAACGAAAAGAATGATCGACATACCCACAGCTTTCAGTATGAAGCAGGCTGAGATTGAAATGGGCGGAAGACTGTTCGCCGATGACGGCATGAGCGGAGAGGTCAATATCGGGATATTCGACGAGTTCTATATCGGCGTCAGCTGGGGCGGAACGGAGATCATCGGCAGAAATAAGCCTGTCTGGAACGGACATCCCGGGGTCAGGCTTCATTACAGGATCGTTCCTGAGGACTTTTATTACCCCAACATTGCAATAGGATTTGACAGTCAGGGCCAGGGTGTCTGGCAGGATCCGAGATACGAGATCAAATCTAAGGGATTTTACTTCGTTCTGAGCAAAAATTATTTTGTATCGGGAGGGCAGCTCGGAACACTGGGGATACATCTCGGCACTAATTACTGCGTAACCGAAAAACCGATATCCGGTGATGATAATCTCAATTTCTTCTTCGGGATAGATAAAAGCCTCGTTCAGAATTTGAGCTTGCTCGCAGAATATGATTTTGCTTTTAATGACGATGCCGAAGATGCCCCGACAAGAGGCAACGGTTATCTCAATATTGGATTCAGGTGGTCTTTCAACAATGAACTTCATCTTGAATTCGATGTCAAGGATGTTCTGAGGAACCGCAAGGCAGGACCGAATGGAGAGAGACTTAATCCGAGCAGAGAGCTCAGGATCATTTATAATACTGCCTTTTTCGCCAAAAGATAATAAGGAGGAGTTTTAATAATGGACCTTAAGAAATTTTATTCAAAGCTGAATAATAAAGTATCTGATGAATACAAAGACAGTCTGAGGAAAATAGAAATAATCGCTAAAGAACTTGATAAGACCGATTCAGATGAAGGTAAATTCCTGCAACATATAAGCGGCCTTATACTGAAGTATTCCTCTTTTGAGGAAACGGTCAATGACAGTTATTTTGAAAGAAAAACTATCGGCTCAATAAAGAAAGAGTTCGATGGATTTTCAAAAGAGCTTAAACCCGCTAATTATATGAATTCCTATCTGAATCCCGATTATTCGGCTCAGGTTTTCGGAGATAAGACAGGCAGGATCCTTCATGTGATCTATTCTTATTTCAGGAACTACCGTTCTTATGCTTATGAGCACAAGATATATAAAATGGAAAAGTACAACAGACTTTTCACAGAACTTTACGGTATGTTCAAATCAGGAAAAAAGTTCACAGAAAAAAAGCTTAAAGATCTCGTAGCTAAATATGAAAAGCAGTACGATCTCGACGAATCTGTTTCAGCTTTTAAAGAGGCATACGGCAGAGAATTTACCCTATATAAGGAAATCGTGCTCAACTCAAATCCGAAAGACTTGAGATACCTCTACCGCTATAACATCAATATAACGGAAAACGAGATAAAGACGGCAGAATTTCTGAAAAAATATTCAAAGAAGAAGCTCGACATTCTGGCGAAACAGATAGCGAAAGCCTACGAGCAGGGATTTGTAAACAACGGAAAGGATCTCAGTGCAAAATCAACAGTTATGATAAGGTTCAGCGCGGGTCAGGAAGAATTAATAAAAAGACTTATTCATTTCCTTCAGAAGGATTATAATCTCGAAGCTCTGATCGGATGTCCTTCATCAACTCCGGTAAACAAACAGATCTCTCATGACCTTAAATTTCATAATGCAGTATATTTTGATTCCGAATATGCTTCCAAAAAACTTGAACTGACAGAAAAAGTATTTAAAAAGGTAAAGGAAGACACAGCTGCATTATCGGGAGTGATACTCGTCGAAAGCTTCGGGGAAAAACCTTTCTCACCTGAAACAAAGAAATCAGCATGGTCATATTCACCTGACCAGCAGAAGTCATTCCAGTCCTTCATGAACCAGAATCAGCAGATCAGACAGAAATACATGCCGCGTTCCGAAATGAGTTTCTGCATAATAGCCTTCCCTTCCCCCGAGATAGGAAATGATTTCGAGAAAATATTCGAGGATATTCTTGAAGTTAACATGCTCGAAAGCTCAAAATATGAAAAGATACAGAAGAATATTATTGATACCATCGATAAAGCGGACAAAGTACATGTCAAAGGAAAGAACGGCAATCTTACAGATATAATTATCAAGAATCAGAAACTGAAGAACCCGAAGAAGCAGACGAACTACTGCAATTGCGGAGCCGATGTGAATATACCAGTCGGGGAGGTTTTTACAAGCCCGCAGCTTAACGGAACGAACGGGAAACTTCATATCAAGGAAACTTTCCTGAACGGTCTTAAGTTCAAAGAACTGATGCTTGAATTTAAAGACGGATTCATTTCTGACTATAACTGTAAGAATTTTAAAAGCACGAAGGATAATAAGAAGTTTATCCGTGAAAATCTGATTTTTCCCCACTCCACTTTACCCATAGGCGAGTTCGCGATCGGAACAAATACTCTGGCTTATGTTGTTGCAAAGAAATACAATATTCTTGATGTTCTTCCCGTTCTGATAATCGAGAAGATGGGACCGCATTTTGCGATCGGCGACACTTGTTTTTCCCATGAGGAGGACATGCCTGTTTTCAATCCTATCGACAATAAAGAGATCACGGCGAGAGACAACGAAATGACACTGAACAGGAAAACTGATCATTCCAAGGCATATACCGGAGTTCATACAGATATAACGCTTCCTTATGAGGATATTGAATTCATAACCGGTTTAACCGAGAGCGGCAAGAATCTCGATATAATCAGAAATGGAAGATTCTCCGTAAAAGGCACAGAGGAATTAAATAAGCCGCTCGACGAATTCGGCGTTTAGGCCTTAAGAATCCCTGAGAATACCCTGGGATTATCTGAAAGATCCCTCGTGACAGAAATGTTTTCGAGGGATTTTTTATATATATCCGTTACTTTTTCAGCCTGATCATAGCCAATTTCCAGAAAGAGCATTCCCCCGGGCTTCAGGATTTCAGGAATTATCGTTTCTATCCGCCTGTAAAAGGCGAGACCGTCACCGCCGTCCGTCAGAGCAATTAAAGGTTCAAATTCTGTTACCTGAGGATCGAGAGTTTGAATTGTCTTTTTCATTATATAAGGGGGGTTGGAAATTATGACATCATATCTTTCATTCATAATTTGGGTCAGAATGTCGTGCTTTATAAAATTTATCCTGTTATTGATCTTGTTTAGCCGGGCATTTTCAGAGGCAACATCTAAAGCTTTTTGAGAAATATCTGTAGCTGTAACTGATATATTTTTGCAGACATGAGCAAGAGAGACTGCTATACAGCCTGAACCGGTGCCTATCTCCAGTACTCTTAGATCTTTTTGACCGATCAATTCAGCCGCATAACTGACTAGAACCTCGGTGTCTTGGCGTGGTATCAGAACATTTCTGTCAACCTTGAACATTAAACCGTAGAATTCGGTTCGTCCTGTTATATATTGAACCGGTTCGTGATCAGATCTCCGCCTTAAATAATTTCTGATCAGAGAAGTTTCAGCTTCAGTCAGAATCCTGTCGTACTGAAGATAAATATCGAGCCTTTTGATCTTTAAAGCAAAACATATAAGCAGCTCTGCACTCAGTCTGGGTTCACTTACACCTTTTTTTTTCAGATGCTCCGATGAAAGATCAAGTATTTCTATTAGTGTTTTCAATTAGCGGAATATTTTTCACATATAAGCTTTAGGTTCGCAAGGATCGCAGATTCGTCCTCCTTGAATACAGTTCTTACGCTGATAAAATATTTTCTACTGTCCACATATCCGAACACAGGGATATCCGAAATAGTCCTCATCTCTTCAGAAAATCTGTTCAGGCCAATTTTATCAGGTACGATCGCAACTGCACATCCCTCAAGCTTTTCAGTCGGCATCGCCCCCGATCCCGCCTGATCGAATACAGCTTCAGCAGAAATATTCCAGGTTCGCGGAACAGTTTTCTTTATCTTTTTTGCAAGCTCCTCTGCCCTGTTTCTCAGTAAATCTCTTTTTTCCGCAAGAAGTGTAAGAGTTGTGTGTCCTGAACTGATCGGGTCCCGACGCATGAAATACATCAGAGTTTCCTCAAGTAGCGCGA
>JAFGUL010000155.1 GCA_016938535.1 Candidatus Delongbacteria bacterium | reverse complement strand
TGCTTATCGCGTTATCGATCTCGTCTTTTATTGAAAGATAATTAGCTTTAAGATCAACAAAAGGTATTTTCATCGGCACTCCCGTCTTTCAAATTATCCTGTAATTTATTTTATTAATTCGTTTTTATCAAACTTTATATTTAGAAATTGCTTTTTCCTTATTATAGGATTACAATTCAGTCATGATGAGAAAACCGGATAAAATACGTCTCGAGCTGCTGTCGCCTGCTAAAGATTTGCAGTCAGGTATGCTGGCCGTAATGTCAGGAGCTGACGCTGTTTATATCGGCGGACCAGGTTTCTCGGCCCGTAAAGCTGCCGGAAATTCCTGGGACGATATCGGAAAACTTTGTTCATTCGCCCGTCAGTACTATGCAAAAGTATATGTCGCGATAAATACGATATTCTATGACGGAGAAGAAAATCAAGTTCAGGATTCGCTGAACAAAGCTTATCGATCAGGTGCTGACGCTGTTATAATTCAGGATATGGGAATACTGAAGCTCGACCTTCCGCCCGTTGATATCTTTGCTTCGACCCAATGCGGCAATGAAGATGCCGGGCGCATAAGGTTCTTGCGGGATTCCGGTTTTTCGCGTGTGATCCTGGCCCGTGAGCTTAGCCTGGAAGAGATACGGAAGATACATAAGGAAGTTCCAGATATTGAGCTCGAAGCGTTCGTTCACGGTGCATTGTGCGTTTCATACTCGGGAAAGTGTTATTTCTCGCAGTTTCTCTCCGGAAGGAGCTCGAACAGGGGAGAGTGCATGCAGGTCTGCAGACTTACTTTCGATCTTACCGACGAAAAAGGAAATGTGATAGCAGAGAATAAATATCTGCTCTCGACAAAAGATCTTTCCATGTCAGGGCATTTGCATGATATGATCGATGCAGGTGTGACTTCTTTCAAGATAGAAGGAAGGCTGAAAGACGCTCCTTATATCGGCAATGTGACCGCAAAATATTCGCAGGAACTTGACAGGATCGTTGCAGAGAGCAATGGAAAATACTGCAGAGCATCGTCAGGCAAAGTGAATTTAAGCTACGGTCCGGACCCCGATAAATCCTTCAACAGAGGTTTTACACAATATTTTTACTATGGTAGGAAAGGATCAGTTATATCAGATAAAGGTCAGAGTTCACTTGGAGAATTTATAGGTAAGGTCAGGAATATAGAAAGAAATCATTTCACCCTTGACCGTGGGCACGATCTAAAAAACGGTGACGGTATCTGCTGGACCGGCAGGAACGGGGAAGTCGACGGAGTAAATATTAATTCTGTTGACGGTGAAAAAATATCACCGTTCAAAAAACTGCCTCAATTCATCGGAACTGATATTTTCAGGAACGAAAATCCTTCATTCGAGAAGGCTGTATTATATGGTGCCGAAAGGCGTGTGGGCGCAGTAATAGACATATCGGAATCAGAAGAGATTTTCACCATTATAGCGTCTGATGAGGACGGAAATAAGGCGGAATTGCAATTTCCGCACCAAGGAACAAAAGCTAAAGATGCTTCGGTATCTGAAGAAAATATAAGAAAGCAGATGTCCAAAACAGGGAGTACGATATTCAGTGTTATCAAAATCGGGATAGCATCGGGACAGGATATTTTTATTCCCGTATCTGTTATAAACGGATGGAGAAGAGAAATCCTGAAGACATTATTGGAAGTAAGGCTAAAGAACTACATTCGCCGGCCAAGGCTTCAGCGTAAAAAAACAATTGTTTCTCCCGCAGTTAAAATTGACCGGTCTTACAATGTATCAAATCAATTATCCCGCGAATATTACAAGTCTTGCGGTGCTGAAATTGTTGAAAATGCTTATGAGATATCGGAGAGAAAACAGATAAAAGTCCTTATGACATCCAGACATTGTCTGAAACATCATCTCGGTTCATGCTCAAAATATGGAGGGACGGCAAAGATGAGCGAGTCGCTTTGCCTTGTTCTCAATGACCGTAAGTACATCCTTGAATTCGATTGTAAGAAATGTGTTATGAAAATCTGTGTGCCGGATAATCAGTAAAAATTCTTTTACTTTTTGTATAGAAATCGATGTTGATATTATTTATATTTATGGCTTGGATCTAAAGCAGGGATAAATAATTATGAAAAAGATAAGCGCAGATTTTGTAAGGGATCAGATAATAGGCATCGATTCAGTGTTCGAAACCCCGTTCGGGAAAAGGAACCTTTTCTATGCCGACTACACTGCTTCAGGAAGGAACCTGAAATTCATTGAAGAAAAACTTCAGAATATTGAAAAATCATACGCAAATACGCATACTACTGACGATTACTCCGGTGAATACCTGACAACACTTCTTCACGGGGCAGAAAAGAAAATAAAGGAACTTGTAAATTCGGATGAAAATTACAAGATAATTTCGGTCGGATCAGGATCGACAGGCGCTCTGAAGAGGCTTCAGGAGATACTTGGGATATATATACCTCCCCACACAAAAGACAGGATGTTTTCTTCAATAAAGAGTCTGGGCTGTGAATCCTGCAGCATCCTTGAAAAGATAAAGATCGACAGGCCGGTCGTTTTCATAGGTCCTTATGAACACCACACAAATGAAGTTATGTGGAGAGAGTCTTTCGCGGATATAGTGGTTATTGAACTTGACGATGAAGGTGAAATTGACAAGGAAATGCTTGATCTTGAGCTGAAAAAAGATAAGTACAAAGATAAAGTGAAATACTGTTCTTTCTCGGCCGGATCAAATATTACAGGTATTATAACAGATACATATGAACTTGCGAAAATAGCTCATAGTAACGGCGCATATATTTTCTTTGATTTTGCAGCAGTCGCTCCTTATACCGATATCAATGTGAAAAAAAATGAAACAAGTTATTTTGATGCGGTTTTTTTCTCGCCGCACAAGTTTCTCGGAGGTCCGGGAAGCGCCGGAGTGCTCATCTTCAGAAAAGAACTGTACCGTTCGGATCTTCCGCCTACAACTGCAGGCGGAGGAACAGTCGACTTCGTAGGTTTTACCGATCAGGATTATTCCAAGGACATTGAAACAAGAGAAAAGGCCGGTACCCCTCCTATTCTTCAGACAATAAAAACAGCTTTTGCTATGGAGTTAAAAAGCAGTATAAGTACTGAAGTGATCGAAAAACTGGAGGATAGAAATAAGAAACTTTTTTTCGGTCATTTCAGGAACAGCGGTAAAGTTGAGATAATGGGGAATAAAGATCCTCATAAGAGAATTGCTATAGTGTCTTTCAATATTAGGCATCTCGACAAATACCTTCATCCAAGATTGGTAACAAGGCTTTTAAGCGACCTTTTCGGGATCCAGTCAAGGGCGGGATGTTCTTGTGCGGGACCCTACGGTCACAGGCTTCTCCATATTTCAAATGAAATGTCTTTGAAATACAGGGAAATTGTCGTGAAAGAAGGGATCACCGGCGTAAAACCTGGATGGGTAAGAGTAAACCTTCACTGGATATTCACAGAAAATGACGTAAGGTACATAATTGATGCAATAGAATTCATAGCAGAATACGGTGAAAGGTTCCTTAAATTGTACGGATTTGATCCAGTCACTTCAGAATGGAGGCATATCGGGCATAAAAGCAGTTTCAGAGAATTCAGTATGAACGACGATTTCGATACAGAAAAAATATCTCTTGATGATATTGAGAAATTCAGAAAAGACTATATGAGTATCGCGAAGGAGACCGCAGAGAAACTTGGCAACCCTTCAAAAAAAGATTTTCTGAAGTATGAAAGAAAAATCGAGGAACTGAAAAATTTCTATCACTGTATTGAAATTAAACGGAGAGACAATGCTTAAATATTTATTTTTGATACTGATGCTGTCAGCTGCCGCAGTAAAAGCTGATAATTTCTTCGCAGACGGAATTGAAGCCTATCAGAAAGGTATGGTGATTCAGGCTATATCTCATTTTGAGAAATCAGTGAAAAAAAATCCCGGATTTGCGGAGGGGTATTATAATCTCGGCGTCTGCCATGTGAAGCTGGGTGATTATGATAAGGCGATCATTTATTACAATCAGGCTATTGCCGTCAATAAGGATTATCACGAGGCTTATCTCAACAAAGCCATAGCCTACCGTAAAAAAGGTTACTATAACCATGCAATTGAATCCTATCTGAAGGTCGCGGAACTAAATCCCGGTTCGCCGGCGGCATATAAAGGACTCGGAGGTGTATATCATGTTCTGAAAGAGTACGATGAAGCTCTTGCGTATTACAGGAAAGCTCTTGAACTTGACCCGAATTCTGCCGACATCAATAACAATATCGGAGCATCTTTATATGCTAAAGGTTTCATGGAAATGGCGTTGAATCATTATATGAAAGCGATAGAGCTTGATAAAAATCACGCAGATGCATATTACAATATCGGGATCGTTTATGAAACAATGAAACAGAGAGATAAAAATCTTTTCTACACAAAGAAAGCTGCAAGGCTGGGACATAAAGAAGCTCAGCATTATCTGAACAGGAAAAAAGTAAAATGGTAGCTCTTTCGAAAATAATTCAGATATCAGTTAAGGCGGCACGCGCAGCAGGAGAAGTGATCAGAGCATCCGAGCCTTCCGGAATTACAATAAAATCACCTTCGGATTACATAACAGAAACAGACGTCAAATGTCAGGATATGATAAAAAATATCATCCTGCAGGAATTTCCGGACCATAACTTTCTGGCCGAGGAGGACGGCGGCAGCTTTGAGCCCAAAAACGATCTGTGGATAATCGACCCTCTCGACGGAACGACCAATTTTATACACGGACTCAAGCACAGCGCCGTTTCAATTGGTTTTTATACTGAAGGCGATATTCAGGCAGGTGTAATATATGACCCTTACTCAGATGAACTGTTCCATGCCTTTAAGGGAGGAGGGTCTTTTTTGAACGGAAGTAAATTAAACATATCATCATGCAAAGAGATAAAACAGTGCCTTATGGCAACAGGAATGCCGTTCAGAAAACCTTCTAAGAGAGAGAAATATTTCATCTGTCTGTCCGAAATACTCGCTTCATCTTCCGGAATACGCAGAATGGGAAGTGCGGCACTTGATCTTGCCTATGTTGCTGCGGGAAGGTTCGACGGATTCTTTGAAGGGTGGCTGTCACCGTGGGATATGGCCGCAGGAGTTGTAATCGCGAAGGAAGCGGGAGCAGCGATAAGTGACTTTAGGGGAGATGGCGATTTTCTAAACAACGGCTGCATTATATGCGCGCAACCGGCCATTTTCGGGGATATGTTCAAAATAATAAATAAACACTTAAAGGATGAGCAGTAATGTTTGACAGAATTGCGAAGTATTACGATCTTATAATGAGCCCTTTTGATTATCAGGAGCTCGTTGACTGTCTAGACGATCTTATCTTGTCGTCAGGAGGAAAAAGGACAAATATACTGGATGCCGGCTGCGGTACTTCCGAGGAGCTTGTCTACTTCAGGCAGCTCGGTTACAAAGTGTCAGGTTTCGACATCAGCAGTGAAATGGTAAATATTTCCAGGAAAAAATTGCCCGGAAGCGAATTTGTCGTCGGCGATATGAAAAATTTCAGATCGGACAAAAAATATGATAATCTGATATCAGTCTTCGATACTGTGAATTACCTTAAAAAACCGAAAGACCTGTCATCGTTTTTCAGAGGCTGTAATAAAGTTTTAAATGAAGACGGTCTTTTCCTGTTCGATTTTAATTCGATCTACGGCCTTGTAAATGAGTGGGAAGGGGTTAAGATCGAGGAGACAGAAGATTTTTTTATTTCCTATGATTCCGAATTCGATATGGACACTCTTATTCTGGAATGCAGGATGAAGTTCTTTATAAAGGAAAAGGACGGAAGGTTCGTTACTTTTGAGGAAACTCATTATGAAAGAGGTTATTCACCAACAGAGATAAAAGAGCTTCTAAAACAAAACGGATTTAAATTAGTAAAACTGCTTCCGTTCCTGAGCAGAAAGCAGACACGGAACAAGAAGCTTGACAGGTATCAGGCAGTAGCAGTAAAAACAAATGAGGTGCTGATTGAATATTGAAATTCTGAAGTATATACTGCCCCCGCTGATAGGAGCTTTGATAGGGCTGTTTACAAACTATATTGCAATAAAGATGCTTTTCAGGCCGTTCAACCCTGTGATCATCTTCGGGCTCAGGCTTCCTTTTACTCCGGGTGTAATACCCAAAGAGCACGATAAGCTTGCCGAGAAAATCGGGAACACTGTCGGGGATCACCTTCTGACGAACGATTCGCTTCATGAATTATTCAGAAAAGAATCAGTAAGAAGAAAGATATACGATGCTCTCGAAAATATGTACGGTCAGTTCGGAATTCTCTCGTCCTTCATAACATCCGATATTAAAAAGATGATATCTGACAAAGTAATTGAAATGATGGATAAAGAGCTTCCCGCAGTACTTGAAGAACTTGACATCAGGGAGACGGTAAAAACAAAAGTAAGAGAGTTTTCACTTGAAAGGCTTGAAGAGATAATCCTGAGCGTAACGAGAACACAGCTTGCATATGTAACTTATTTCGGCGGAGTGCTCGGGTTCATAATAGGATGTTTTCAGCTTTTTGTATATCTGATATGAATTATGTAAAAACAGGGATGAAAGATTATGGCAAAAAAAAGCAGAATGAAAAAAAGCAGTAAGAAAAGCAACGGAGGTTTCTTTGCCCGCATTTTCGATATTTTCACGGCACTGATTATCCTTGTAATTGCAGGAGCTGCGGTCTGGTATTTTATGTTCTATGACCATGATAAAAATGTCAGGACCGGTGAAAAAATTGAAAACCTTAAAGATAAAAAAGCGTCAGCAGCCTCGGAAAAAGAACAGAAATTCGATCCTTCGGCAGACGATGCGGAACAGAACAGAATTGACGGCGAGTATTTTGACGGTGAGGATGAAATGACAACCCAGTTCGAGGATGAATTCGCTTCGAACTTCGAACAGAACAGTACTGATCCGACAGCTTCGGTGCCGGGAAGTTTTGCTTCCTCGGTCAATAAGTGGGCGTCTAAATATGAGGGTATGAAATTCAGGCTGGGTGCCGATCCTGATAAGGACAGAGCTGCGGATAATTCACATCTTGTTTGTGCTATATGGAGAAACTCAGCTCAAGAGAACAAAATGAAGTTCAAAGGATACATGGATTCAAAAGAGATTTTAAGAAATACATCCAGGGTAAATAAAAGCGACATAAGGAACGGGGATCTGGTGGTATTGAACGACGGAATGTTCGGAATGATAACAGATTTTTCGTCCGCAGAGAATTTCAATGTGATATACGCGTCGGAATCAAAGAACAAAGTGGTCAAGTCAGACAATCAGGCACTAAATAATTACTGGCTTAAATCAGATAATTTTAAAGGATTCTTCAGGATAAAAAAAGACATACTGAATTGAACAAAAAAATAATAATATTCGCAGTTTACGATACGCTCCACCATGAGTACAGAGGTTTTAAGACCGCGCACAGCTTTTTAAAAAACGGCTATGAGGTCAAAGTAATAGGTATCAGGTATGATAATGATGAACTTAAAGGCTGGGAAGGGATAGAAAACGAGAGGATCAGACTTTTTAAAACTCTGCCGCTGATACTAAACATGATGATATTCTGGATTAAACTTTTCTTTGTTCTCATTCGCGAAAAATGCACGGTACTGTATTCTCACGACATTTTTCCTCTTCTTCCTGTTTTCTTAGTGTCCAGGCTTAAAAGAAAGCCTTACATCTATGATGCTCATGAATTCTGGCACGGGAACTCCCAGGTTGAGGACAGACCCGCAGCTAAAATATTCTGGACCAGTTACGAAAAGATATTTATTAAAGGCGCAAAAAGGATCATAACAGTATCCGAACCTATAGCGAGGGAGCTGGAGCGCATATACGGACTTGAAGAAGTCCGTGTCTTTACGAACCTGCCGTTAAAGAAAGATATCCCTGCAAACAAGGATATTCTTCACGATACTGCAGGTATCGATAAGGCCAAGAGGATCGTACTGTATCAGGGTCATTTTCTTGTAAACAACGGGCTGGACGGCATTATCAGATCGTTCGTAAAGGTTGATGAGAGCGCCGTTCTTGTTCTTATCGGAGACGGATCGGAAAAGTACAGGCTCAGAGATCTCGCAGCTAAGCTCCGCATAGGTCACCGGGTGTATTTTGCAGGTCCTTTTCCGCACAGTGAACTTATCAATTACACAGTCTGCGCGTATATCGGTCTGTGCCTGATAAAGAATTTCGGCAAAAGCTATTACTATTCCGCACCAAATAAAATGTTCGAACTGATACAGGCTCAAGTCCCGCAGATAGCATCCGATTTTCCCGAAATGTCGAGATATGTTAAAGGTTACAACGTAGGTGAAGTTACTGATCCGGAAAATGAAGATGTTATAGCTGAAAAGATAAACGGGCTGCTTAATGATGATATAAAATACAATTCTTATAAGAGCAATTGTATAAAAGCTGGATCAGAACTTGTTTGGGAGAGTATAGAGAAGGAACTGGTGAAAATTGCGGACTAGGGTTCAACATTTATGATGACAATACAATTATAATTTATTATATTCTTATCTGAAATAAAGATAAACGGCGGAAAATTGGATTCAAAGTACTATAATAAAGTCAACGCGATAACCGTATCAAGGATAATACTGACGATAATAGGAGTTCTTCTGATATTCAGCGGTAATATCAAACTCCTGATCATTGCTTATGTTATAATGAGCCTTTCCGAAGTATCCGACATAATCGACGGATATGTTGCGAGAAGAGACAAGCTGGTCACCGATCTGGGAAAGATACTTGATCCTCTCTCGGATTCCATATCGAGATTCTTTTATTTTTTCGCGCTGGCTTATCACGGACTTTTCCCCATATGGTTCATAGTATTCTTTTTTTTCAGGGATATTGTTGTCGCCTATGTAAGAATATTCGCTTCTTTTTCAGGCACTGTGATGGGCGCCAGGTTTTCGGGAAAGCTGAAGGGAGGAGTTCAGTTCGGAGGCCAGTACCTGCTTATGTACGCGCTGATGATAAACACAATCCAGGACAGCGGGGTTATACCCGGACGCTTTCTGATCTACTCACTAATGACAGGCATTGCGCTGAACCTTCTGGTAGTTTATATTTTCAAAATTAAAGGAGGGCTCCTCTATACCATTATAGGACTTATGGTTGTACTTTCTGCCATGATGTTATCTTTGAACTACATCGATTTTAAAATAAGCTATCTGGTAACGTTCCTTATTTCGTTCCTTGTTATCAGCGTAACTCTTTATTCCCTGATCGATTATCTTTTCAGCCTTGCTCCGGGTCACAGAAAAGTATACAATTATATAAGCAGCATATTAATGATAGTGCTCATGTTCCTGATATCTCCCTATTTTCTCGATCTTGTAAAAAATAAAGTTGAAAGCAATGCGGAAACAGTCAAATGGCAGTCGTATGATCTGATAAATATCGAGAAAAATGACGATCTGAGAATAGCGGGTATAACAAGCATTGATGACAGGATAATAATAGCTGCATCCAGAAAAAACAAATTATCAAGATTATACGTCTACAACAGCATAGATAATGATCGTGCAGTGCAATTCTACTGCGATCTTCCGGAGTATATTACCAATGTGAAGGATATCGAGAATATCGGAGAACATATTTATCTTATCGACGATAACATAAATAAAGTGATTGAGATAGAGAAGGACAGCCTGATGCTGTCAAAGAAAATTCATATTACGAACGAGTTTTCAACAGGATTATCCTCCTCTTCCACTCTCGGTGCGGCTGAATTCAATTCAGTAAAATATCTTCTGATCAACGATTATATTTATTCAGGACACCTTTATTTCTGTCCTGTCGCGGAACTAAAAACAACAACGGATCTTCTCTCTCAGAGCAGTTTTAAGATCAAGAGCGAATTCTATATTAAGAACCTATCCTCAAAAAACGGAAATATCTTTATGATAGCAAATAAAATAGGGAAGGATCTGATATATACTGTAGATATTGAGAAATCTATTTTCCAGGGAAGTATCCAAAATGCGATAAAAAGGGTTTTAACAGCTCCTGACAGCGATCTTAAGGGAATTAGCGTAGTAAAAGGAAATATAATTTCATACGGAAGCAGGAGTAAGAAGATATTTGTTGAAGTTAAATAATACGGAGCGAAGTTTTGAGCGGCAGGATTGTATTCACTGATTTTGACGGTACTTATATAAAGGGAGATTCTTATTTCAGGTCACTGCTGTTTTTTTCGGGTTATAAGAAATTTTTCAAATCGCTACCCGACCTTATTTTCATCGTGGTAGAATATTATTTTAAATTCATAACGAGAGATGAAGCAAAAAAGAGAAGTTTTGAACTGATATATAAGGGTATGAGCACTGACGAAATCAGTGAAAAGCTTGAAAGTTTCAACAGGCAGCTTCATATATTCCCAAAAGTCAAAGCAAAAATAGACAGTTTTAGAAAACTGGGCTGTAAAATAATAGTAGTAACGGCATCACCCGATATTTATATGGATTATATTTCAAAGAAACGCGGTTTTGACGGTTGCATCTGCACCGAGACAGAAAAAGAGCACGGGATATTAACAGGAAGGCTGAAAAGAAAGAACTGCAATTACTCCGAAAAAGTAATCAGGATCAAAGAGTCGGAGTTCTATGATCCGGAGTACAGGATCATATGTTTCGGAAATTCAAGGGGAGATGAACAAATGTTCAGATTGTCGTCCGAGTTTTATTTTGTTGATAAAGCCGGTAATGTAAAAAAAGGAAAAACACCATGGTAAAGATAAGACTGAAAGAATATGAAAATTTTCTGAAGGCGATGAAGGGTGTAAAGATAGCCGTTATAGGCGATGTAATGCTCGATGTCTATTATTGGGGAAGGACGGAAAGGATATCTCCTGAAGCTCCCGTTCCCGTAGTAAATGTTACGGGAGAAGAGATCAAACCGGGCGGAGCGGCTAATGTAAGTCTTAATGTGATGTCTCTGGGAGCTAAACCTTATTCTTTCGGCGTTATAGGAAGCGACATCAGCGGATCATCCTTTATTGACAATTTCAGGACAAACGGTTTAGATACAGGAAACATTCTGATCGATAAAAAAAGACCAACCACAGTAAAAACCAGGATACTTGCCTTAAATCAGCATGTAGTAAGGTTCGATAAAGAAAGTACTGATAATATTTCAGCAAATTTTGAAAAGAAACTTATAGAATCATTCGCCGGAATATCCGGAAGATTGGATGCAGTTATATTTCAGGATTATAACAAGGGGGTACTTACCCCTAACGTTATTAAGAGCATTATGAAAATATCATCCGAAAAAAAAATACTGACAGCCGTAGACCCTAAATCGAAAAATTTCTTAAGTTACAAAGGTGCAGATGTTTTTAAGCCCAACCTGAAAGAGGCTGAGGATATCTTGAAAAGAAAGATCAGGACCGAAAGCGAAATTGAAAAAGCCGGTATTGACCTTATGGATAAACTTGAACTAAAACAGCTGGTTATAACTTTGAGCGAACGGGGAATGGCTATTTTTGACAGTAATGCGATAATGAAGATAATTCCGGCACAGTCGGCTAAGATAGCAAATGTATCCGGTGCGGGAGACACAGTGATCTCGTCGATAGCGGCATTTATGTGCGCCGGCGCCTCTTTTGAAGAAGCCAGTACTATCGCGAACTTCGCTGCTTCGATCGTTGTTGAAGATGTAAGCATAATACCGGTTGATCCGGTTCAGCTAAAAACAAGGCTGGAAGTATCCGGCATAATTATAAAAGGGAAATAAATGATCCTGTCGGAATTAGAGCTGCTGAAAATCATATCTGAACTCAGAGAGTCCGGTAAAAGAATTGTATTTACGAATGGAGTTTTCGATATTCTTCACAGAGGTCATGCTGAATATCTGAACAGCGCCAAAAAACTCGGAGAAATTCTTATAGTAGGTGTGAACAGCGATCTGTCTGTAAAAAGGCTTAAAGGCGACGGAAGGCCTGTTAACAGTGAGGGGGACAGGGCGTATTTGATCGATTCTCTGAAAGCGGTCGACTACACAGTCGTTTTCCAGTCTGACACACCTCTGGGCCTTATTGAGACTATCGTTCCTGACATTCTTATAAAAGGCGGTGATTATGACCCTGATGAAACAGATCCTTCCAACAAGAAATATATTGTCGGTTCCGATATCGTGAAGATGAACGGAGGCAGCGTTTCGGTCATCCCTCTCGTTCCTTTCAGATCAACAACTTTAACATTAAAAAAAATTCAGGATATTACATGAGTCTTCATGAAGAAATAATCAAAGTAGCACTGGATCTCAAAGGCCATACAGCCATTATCGACAGCGCCACAGGTAAAAACTATTCATACAAGAAGATGCTGATATCCTCGTTCATTTTCAGCGACCTGATCAACGGTTATGACGACGAGTTCGTTGGACTGATGATGCCCATGTCGGGAGGGGCGTTCATCAGCCTTCTGGCCGTGCTGATATCTGGAAAAGTTCCTGTCATGATAAATTATTCGACAGGCGCGGAGAATAACATAGCTTACGCCAGAAGAAGATGCGGATTCAAGACCGTGATTACTTCAAAAAAACTGTGCGAGAGACTCGGAGTGAAAGAGGATGACAACATGATATTCGCCGAAGATATAGTCGCATCCCTAAGTCTCTACCAGAAGATTAAAGCTCTTGTTAAATCTTTTTCACCCTTTACTTTCGCGGCAAAAAAAGCTCCCGGCGACATTGCGGTCCTTCTGTTCACTACGGGAAGCGAAAAAGAACCGAAAGCCGTAATGCTTACACACGACAGCATTATGTCCAATATAGATGCGTTAAGAAAACTGTTCTATTTCGGAAAGGAAGATATTTTCACCGGAGTTCTTCCTCTTTTTCACATTTACGGTTTAACAACCTCGTTTTTTTTGCCATTAATTTCGGGCTCTACTGTCAACACATACGCAAATCCTCTTGAATATAAATTCGTGGCTGAAGGAATAAAAAAGAACAGAAACACAATCATCACTGCAACTCCGACTTTTCTGAGAGGGTACTGCCAGAAATCAGAACCGGGTGATTTTAAAACACTGAGAATAATAATGGCCGGCGGCGACAAGCTTACCAGAAATATTAAAGACAGCTATAAATCCAAGCACGGTGTCGATGTCCTCGAAGGGTATGGTACGACTGAAACAAGCCCTGTAATATCTGTAAATACTTTTGAGAACAACAAGTTCGGCAGCATAGGTCAGCCCTTACCTGATGTTGAAATTAAAATAATAGACATTGACACTGAACAGGAACTTCCGAGAGGTCAGGAAGGAAAGATATATGTAAAAGGAAGGCTTGTAATGAAGGGTTATTTCGGCGATATGGAGGAGACTTCCCTTCACATACACAATAACTGGTACGATACTGGTGATATCGGGCTTATTGACGATGACGGTTATCTCTGGCATAAAGGCAGGCTGAAAAGATTTGTCAAGATAGGCGGGGAGATGGTGTCGCTGACAGCTGTGGAGAATGCGGTCGAGAAATACATAGGGGAAGAATATCAGTGCTGTGCCGTAGAGATACCTCATATAACGAAAGGCGCGGATATTGTCGTGGCTGTAACAAAAGATGTTAGCGATACCGAAATGAAAAAAAATCTGGGAAACGAACTCCCTCCGATCTCGATACCAAAAAAATTCATTTATTTTGATGAACTGCCTCTGATGGGAAATGGTAAAGTGAATTTCAGAGCTGTTGAGGACATGTGCAGGAACAGGATGAATTCTTGAAAAAGAAAATTCGTACATATTTTCTGCTTTTCGGGGTCTTGATATTTTCGGGATGCGCTTATTACAATATGTATTTTAACGCCAGGGAAAGTTATAATTCAGCTGAAAAAAAAAGGATCGAGAAAAATATTACCGATAAAGCCCTGTACGAGAACAGTATAAAAGAACTCTCAAAGATACTGGAGTTTTATCCCGACAGCAAGTGGGTGGACGACGCGCTTCTCATGATGGGTCTCTGCTATATGAGACAGGATGATAATTATAAAGCGCAAAAGAAATTCGTCGAACTTCTGACTAACTACCCTGATTCTGATCTGCGGGACCAGGCAAAAATATATCTGGCTGAAGTCGAGATAGCTTTGAAGAATTATGACGAAGCAGGCAGGATCATGGAAACAATAAGCAGCGAGAATATAAATATTGAACCATACAAAATTTTGAAACTGGGCGCGGAAATGAGCCTTTCACAGGGAGACAGCGTCAAAGCCCTTCAGGGTCTGCTGAGATCCGCAGAAAAGGCTGAAAATGATATAGACAGGATATCTGTTCTTCAAAGCAGTTCCGTGCTCGCGGAACAATTAGGAGAATATAAAATATCCGCGGAAATAAATAAAAAACTGATAGCTCTTAATAATGAAAGGGAGAAGATATTTCAATATACACTCAAATACGCAGATGCTTTAAAAAATCTGGGCGATACTGATGAGGCTGTTTCCATACTGGAGAGAATAACTTCTGATCCGGAGTATGCGGCATATTCACTGAAGGGAGATGTGAAATTAGCCGACTTCTATGTTCAGAACGCTATGGAAAAAGAAGCTTATAATAAACTTGACGAGATATTAAGGACAAATCCCAAGGATCAGAAGAACGGGCCGGACCTTTCAGAAGCGGCTTATTATTTCGGCGAGTACTATTTTAATCTGAAGAAGGATCTATACTCGGCTGAAGATATGTATGACTCCAGCGGATGGTACGACAGAAGGAACGATTTTTATCAGAAGGCGGTGGCAAGAAAAAATCTTATCAGGAACTACCGCTCGCTTAAGAAAAAAGTGGAGGAGTACCCCGAAATAAATGACAGTCTTGCGGCAAAGATTGAAATATCCCAAAACGAAAATAAAAAATCTGAGCTTATAAAACAAAAGAAAAGTCTTGAATCGTCATATATAAAAGATAAGCATTCCCTCGCAGAAACGGCGATGTTCGAAATGGGATTTCAGGATACTGCTTTAGTTCTGTTCGAAGAGCTGTCTGCCGAAAAAAACTACCCTCATAAAGCTTCAGCGGCAATGATATCGCTAATAATGGCCGACAGTGCAAGATACTCTAATTTATCTGATTCGGTGCTGTTAAAATACCCTGAGACTGCAGGCGCGAATTATATAAGGATAAGGGAGGGACTTGAACCTGTTGAGGTGATCGAAGACTCCGCAAAATATTTTTTTAACATTTCGTCGGAAAAATTTCTTGACTCGCTGTATCAGGAAGCTGCGGACGAATACCTGGTAATAGCCGGAAAATATCAGGACAGTCCTCTTTCTCCGCAGATACTCCAGGCTGCCGCCATGATAGAGGAGAAACTGCTGAAAAACTACGGGAAGGCCGCTCTCATTTATCAGGAGCTCAAGGACAGATACCCAAAGACGACCTACGGAAGATTCGCTTCCAAAAAAATCACGGGTGAAGGCGAGCAGGTAAAAAAGGAAGAGAAAACTGAAGAAAATACGCTTTCTGAATCTGATAAATGGTATCTTATGGACAGAAGGAATGATTAAATACAAACGGAGGTTTTTTTATGAAAAAATTTATTACTCTTGCGGCTGTCGGAATAATTGCAGCCATGCTGATAACTTCATGCGATGAAGAGAATAATGATCCGCCGGAATTCACCAACGGGCTCATGGTCGATCTGGCACAAAACCCGGTCAACAATCCTGACGGAATAGAATCTGTGAAGAGTTTTACCGCCAGAAGCTATGTGGAATGTTTATATCAGTTTGGAAATACTTATACATTTTCGGCAGAGACAACTTCAGGAGACAAATGGACTGTAAAATTCAGGTGGGACGGAACAGATGAGGACTCTATCGTTTACGTCAGCGACAATACCCTGAACAAAATAGAAATGACGTCAGCTGAGTACGGGAATTATTATATAAACAGTTCGAGCGGGAACGCCGGGCAGACCTTTATAAAAGTACTCCGCCTTGTGCCTGAAGAAATTATTGAAGCGAAATTCGAAGGATATATTTATGAACAGGGCGCTTCCTCAGATCCCGACACGCTTAAGTACGGTTATCTGATAACCAGTAAATTTGTGCTCAGTAAATAGGAGAGTTAAATGAAAATTACTGTACTGGGTGCCGGAATGGTCGGCAGCGCTATAGCCCGCGATCTGAACGGTCAATATGAATTGAAAGTAGCTGACATTAATAGACCGGCGCTTGATATACTTAAAAAAGAGTACGGGATCAAGACCGCTTTAAGTGATCTGCGTGATAAAGCAAAACTCAGCAAGCTCATAGCAGACTCCGATATAGTCGTCGATGCTGTCCCGGGATTCATGGGTTATGAAACAGTCAGAACCGTGATCGAATGCGGGAAAAATGTTGTGGATATTGCATTTTTTCCGGAAGACTCTTCTCCTCTGGATAAACTTGCAAAGAAACATGCCGTTACCGCCGTTACAGACATTGGCGTAGCTCCGGGCATGTGCAATGTTATCCTGGGATACCATAACGAAAGGATGAAAGTTTCATCATATCTCTGTCTTGTCGGCGGACTTCCGGCGAAGCGGACCTGGCCGTGGGAGTACAAGGCACCGTTCTCACCTTGTGATGTGATCGAGGAGTATGTGCGGCCTGCCAGATACAAAGAGTACGGCGCGCTTGTAACAAAAGAAGCGCTTTCCGATCCTGAACTTCTGGAATTTGAAGGTGTTGGCACTCTCGAGGCATGGAACTCGGACGGCTTGAGATCGATCCTGAAGAATTTTCCTGAAATTCCGAATCTCAAAGAAAAAACCATGAGATATCCCGGATATATTGGAAAAGTAAGAATATTGAGAGAGTCGGGATTTTTCTCAAAGGAGCCCGTAAGCATAAACGGTACATCCGTTTCACCCCTTCAAATGACCGAAAAAGTTCTTTTTACCGACTCGAACTGGAAACTCGGCAGATTCGAGGACGAATTCACGATAATGAGAGTAATCGTAGAGGGTGAAGAGAAAGGTAAAAAAGTAAAATATACTTACGATCTTCATGACAGGTTCTGCAGAAAAACAAAAACTTCCTCAATGGCCAGAACGACCGGCTATTCCTGTACGGCGGCAGTGGATCTTCTCGCGAAGGGTTTGTATAAAAAAACAGGTTTGAGCCCCGCTGAATACTTAGGAAAAGAAGAAGCCTGCTTCAGATCGATGATGAAATATCTGAAAGACAGGGGAGTGAATTATAAAGTGACCGCGGAATAGATTTTTCAGCTTGACATTTGATTTTATTGTTGTATAATACAAACATAATTTTGAGGGACGGAGGAATTAATGAAAAAAATATTGTTTGTTCTCATCGCAGGATCGATATTTTTGTCAGGCTGTTCTAAGGAGGAGCTGAACAGACTTAAGCTTGAGAATGCAAATCTCAGAGCCGAAAAGGCCGGTCTTGAAACGCAGATCAAGAAGGTTATTCTGGAAAGAGACTCCATAATGGTCAAATATGAAATGATCAAGGAGATAGTTCAGGGTTCTGTTGAACCTGCGATAAGCGAGTAGCACTTTAAAGCCCGGTTTTCCGGGCTTTTTTATTTAATGTAGAAATTTAAGATCCGGTCAGTGTGTTTTCCTGAACAGAAACAGTGTTTTCTGTTTCCGAAATTGACGGTTTCGACCGTCTTTGCTATAATGAGGCTGTTGGTGATCATTATCTCATCGAACGAACCGAGGTCCTCGGGAGAAAATCCGCCCTCAAGTTCTGCGGCACCGTCAAATCCGATTTTTTTATGATCCCCGATAATATTTTTCTGCATTATCCCCTGAAGGTAGTATTCTTTGATTCCGGTATAAAATAAGACATTATCCTTTACGCCGATCAAATTTGATCTTGAGCCCTCGGTAATCTGTCCCGATCCGTTAACGAAAAGCGTTTCTTCATTTAAGGTGCTGTTCTTTGAACATATCCTGTTTTGCATATATGATGTTGTTTTGAATCGGCTTAAATAATTTTCTTTTACTCTTAAATCAACGGTCGCTGTAACAGGAACGGCAGTTCTTTCGTAATCTGATACCGTGACGAGCAGATTCCATTTTTCTTCGTCGAACAAAGGAGCATACAGTATCTTGACACGGGCGGTACTGTCTGTAATACCGTTTTGAGAGATAAGCTCTTTTATATGATTTTCAGGTACATGGCCGAAGCGCGGAAGCGGCAGATGCAGTTCTTCGCTGGATGATCTTAATCTTTCAATGTGATCGTTAAAAAAGAACAGCAGGTTTTTATCATAAAGTACGGTTTCGAAAAGTCCCGTACCGAAATTCAGGGCGGGTGAGTCGTGTCGGATATTTACGCTGTCTTTATATTTGATCACTCCGTCAAGAAGGATTTTTCTTCCCATACTTCCTCCAGATCGATTGCGCTGCAGATGTTTTTTGCCTTGTGCACGGTCTCTATGAACTCGCTTTCCGGATCAGAAAGAAGAGTTATTCCGCCGCCGGCATTGAATGAAATGCTGCCTTTGTTATAGAAAAGCGTGCGTATCATTATATTGAAATCCATATTTCCGTTAAAGCTGATATAACCGAAATTTCCGGTGTAAAGTCCTCTTCCGGTCTTTTCAAGCTCCTCAATTATCTGACATGCCCGTATTTTAGGACAGCCTGAGATCGAGCCTCCGGGGAACAATGCCCTTATGATCTCAAAAAAGCTGGCGGTACGGAGCCTGCCTGAGATCTCAGAATAAAGATGATAAACATTTTTCAGTTTCATAACTATCGGAAAATCCTCAACTTTAACTTCAGTGCATATCTTATTCATATCGTTCCTGATGAGATCCACTATCATAGCCAGTTCGGCAAGTTCTTTTTTTGAGCTTAAAAGCGTTTCCAGATTATAAAGGTCAGTTTCAGCATCATCTGACCTCGGAGCGGTTCCTTTTATCGGCGAGGATGTAAGTATTGAGTTTTCGATCTTGAAAAATCTTTCCGGGCTTGTAGAGATCACAAAATTTTCACCGTATTTTGCATAGACGCCGAATTCGATCGAATTGGAATCTTTCAGCCTTAGTGCGAGCTCAAAAGGTGAAAAAGTGGTCTCAGCCGAGATCTTCCTGGTCAGATTGGCCTGATATATATCGCCTGAAAGAATATAATCTCTGATCTTTTCCACATTTTCTTCGAATTCGAACCTGGTTAATGAACTGCCGTGATATTTGGAACTGCCGCCTTTTAATTTTTCAGGGGAATGATTAAAGATTTTATCCGGATCAACGGCTTTATATTTGAACGGAATATCCAGTTTTACGGTTTTCAGTACAGAATGATCGGAATTGTCGGCAATAATGTAATATTCGAAGACTCTGAATTCGACTTCAGGCATCAGTTCTTCATGTTTATTCCCGAACAGTCCTTTCTCTTCTAGCCGGTCTTTGTGATCATAAGCTATATGTCCGATCACGAGAGGAAATTCAGAGTCGGATATGTTCTCTTTGAGAAATATGTCCAGAGATAACATGTCGCTGAAGGTCAATACAGGGTTGATGCCTAAGATGTTTTTACCGTAACTTCCGTCACCGGCGGAAGTGAAGAGACAGGCACCATCGTATTTTTCTACAAGAGTAAACAGAAGTTCGAAGTTCCATGAGATCTTTTGAGTATGTGAATTAAGACCGATCTTCACAGTATAATTCCATAAAATTTGATATGAGTTCGTCCCCGGCATTCGTAAGAAAGCTCTCTGTATGGAACTGGAATCCTGCGAAAGGGAGTTCTTTATGCTCAAGGGACATTACATTTCCTGTTTCTTTCTCGAAAGATGTGAAAGTAAGGCCGTTCATTTCTTTTAATCCCGGTCCGGTGTTAACTAAGCCTAGCGAGTTGTATCTTGCGGCTGTAAAAGTATCGGGTATGTTCTTAAAAAGACGGCCCCGTTCGTGTTCTATTTCAACTGCCGAACCGTGAACGGGATTACTTATTCTGTCAACTTTGAGTCCGTAATATCCCGCGAGGAACTGCATTCCGAGGCATATTCCCAGGTACGGGATCTTTTCAGGCAGAATACGCTTTTCGAAAAATTCCTTCAGCACACCAGTTTCTCTCCAGGTCATCGGTCCGGGAGATACGACAAGACAGTCGAGTTCCTGAACGAATGCCGAAGCATCTCTGTTTCTTTTTACCATCACTTCGGAACCATAAGAGCACCGTTCAAGCTGAGCCTTGAGATTGTAGGTAAAAGAGTCATAATTGTCCAGCAGCAGTATTCTCATTTCGTTCCTGAATT
>JAFGUL010000154.1 GCA_016938535.1 Candidatus Delongbacteria bacterium | reverse complement strand
ATTTTTACTTTCTTCATATTTTCATCATTTTTTATGGCTGATATTATCTCTGCGGCTTTGTCAATATTAAAGGGCATTGTGACACTGAGTGCCAGGACATCCGGTTGAAAATCTTCGATCAGTCTGAAGAGTTCATTCATTGGAGTATCAGCGCCCAGAAATCTTACATCCCATCCGTCAAGTTCAAAAACATCAGAAAGCATCCATGCGCCGATCTGATGGTATTCGTTCGGGGAAGATGTTATAAGCAGTTTTCCTTTTGTTTTTTCGTTCCTTAAATTTCTTGTAGTGATCGTAGCGAGCAGACGGGTGACGATCGAGGAAGCGAGATGCTCCTGAGCCACAGATATTTCATCGTTCTCCCACATGACACCGATATCATACATAGCAGGTTGGATAATATACTGATAAAAGGCCGGTATGTCGTCCTGAGATTTTACAAAACCGTCTGATATTTCGATGCATTTTGATATATTCCCTTTCAGTAATGCCGATCTGAAATCGTTTTTCGTTTCAAGCCACTTATTGTCAACCGCCGGATGCAGAAGGCTCATATCTTTTGACAGAAGGATAAGGTCCTCATGTTTTGAGATCATCCAGTCATATATATTACAGATCTCTTCCGAAGTTTTCGCAGAAAAGACATCGCGGAATACTTCTTTCCAAATACCGAGTGCCGCGGGGAAATAATCAGGCGAGAATTTGTGCCCGAGGTAAGCTCTGTAAACCCACGGGAGAGTCTGAGCCATCAGGTCGTAAAATCCCAGTTTGAAAACATTTGACAGAAAGATCAGATGGTGCTTGTGATTGTCATACATCACTCTTAAAGAGTTGCCTCCGATAAGATCGTTAATATTTCGGAGATTCGTCATCTTTTTATTCATCAGCTCAAGAAGCTCAGGGATTTTATCCGAATATTCCGCGGCCGATTCTTTTGATACTGGAAACAATTTTCTGCATTCAGAAAGAAAATCTTCGTAAAGTCCGGTCTTGTTCATGGCGATCCTCCAAAATTTTGTTTCAATTTTAACCCCGACTGCAATATATTCAAATTCGGTCTATCAGTCAACCGTAAATTTCAGCCGGTCAAAACCCCCGAGAAAATCGGGGGTTTTCAACAGATCAGAGAAAGATAATTATTTTATACCATGCATGATTTTTATCTATCGGAGCATTTCAGTCACAGTTTTTGTTTCAGCCAGAGCTTTGACAAAATAAAACATTTTTTCTCCGGTAAAAGGTGCTGTCCATTTCTCTCCGTT
>JAFGUL010000153.1 GCA_016938535.1 Candidatus Delongbacteria bacterium | reverse complement strand
GCTGAATAATTTCAGCAGGGCCTTAATTCGTTTCTTTTAAAACTTGTTTCTTTGTGCTTCTTCTTTATCTTGCCTATGTCAATGAACATTTTTGTGATCTCACGGGGAATCGAACCCCGGTTGCAAGGATGAAAACCTTGAGTCCTGACCACTAGACGATGAGACCGGTATATTTCAAGGGTGAGAGACGGGGCTTGAACCCGCGACAACCTGAGTCACAGTCAGGCACTCTGCCAACTGAGCTACTCCCACCATAATTCTCAAATGGGTTGCCAATTTAAGAATTTTTTTTACGGTTGTCAAGCACTTTATCACTCATTTTCAAACTTTTTTATGCTGAGTTTTAAAGCGGGTCGAAATATATCGAAAAAGAATGTCAAAGTCAAGACTTTTTTTAAAGAATTTCTATTTTTTTTTATGATTAGATTTCGTGCGTCTCTTTGTGGCTTTTGAAAGGCTCTATATGGACAACTACATCTACAACTGAAGGGCCTTTCTCTATCAGAATATCTTTCACTTTTTCTGCAATATCGTGTCCCTTCTTCACAGTAATATCATCGTCAACAAGAACATGAAGGTCAAGATAGTTACCTGAATTATGCTGCCTGCTTCTAAGACCATGAACATCTCTCACTCCTTCAACCTGAGAAACAATATTCTTCATTAATTCTATATCTTTCTGTGAGGCACCCGCATCGCAGAGTTCTTTGAAGGCGGGTTTAACTATATCGAAAGAAACTTTAATAATCAAGATAGAGACAAGCAATCCACCAATGTGATCCACAAATTCCATTCCCGGCAACAGGACTGCCGTCAGTACAGAACCCAGAGCCAGAACAGAGCTGAAAGCGTCAGACCGGTGATGCCATGCATTCGCTATAACAGACTGTGAACCTGTTTTTTTCCCGATCGTAAGAGTTTTCCTAAAAAGTATTTCCTTGAAAATAATTGTCAGAATTATTCCGGTAAGAGCTATGAGACCGGGTTTGACCGTATGAGGGTCTCTTATGGTTGCTACAGCTTCATAACCTATACCTATTCCTGCCGCAGCAAGCATGATCCCGACAAAAAGAGTAACAATGGTCTCGATCCTGCCGTGTCCGTACGGATGATCTTTATCGGGCGGAGCTGACCAGAACTTTACGCCGATTATTATTGCTATATCAGTCACCAGATCGGACAGAGAATGAACACCGTCGGCAATGGCCGAATAACTGTTGCCTATCATACCGGTCGTTATCTTAAGAATACCCAGAATTAAATTGATCAGCATTCCCGATTTCGTTATACCGCTTATCTCTTTTTGTATAAGTTCATTGTTCATTTCTTTTCCGCCACAAGAAAAATATAGTATTTTCCGAAAGTGATAACTTTATAGCCGTGCTGCTGAAGATAGCGTTTGTAGAAATTAATATCTTTTATAAGAAGATTCAGATTTGATTCGGTGTAGTTTTTGGTCTTTGCACCGTAAACCACCTCGCAGTCAATATACCTGCTGTTCGGGAATCCGAGTATAACGCTGCCTGATTTTTTCAGAATATTCTGGATGACAAATCTGAATATATCGTTCCCGTTAATATCCGGGCTCTGTAAAGTACCTACAGAAATAAGGACATCATGTTTTTGCAGATTCAGATCTGAAATTTTTGAAATATCCTCTTCTATGAACTTATAATGCTCAGAACTGAAGCGTTTTTTTGCGAATTTCAAAGCAGATGAGCAGTGATCTATACCTGTAAAGAAAAGACTGTCAGATATTGTGCTGAAGAATTCTGAAAATATTTCAAATTCGTCTCCCCTGTTTATTCCGAGATTAAGTATCTTCATTCCTTTTCTTACACTGATCTCTCCGAGCGACCTTATATAACCGCTTAAGAAATAGGGCTCCTCGAACTTGAAGATCTTTGAGAAATCAGAATCCTGACCATATCTTTCAGTGATATGAACACCTGAATGATTATGCCATGATTTACTCATATTGAGAGGTTTATACCTTATTAATATGCGGTTATTGCCAAGATCCTTCGGCATCAGAATTTTGCAGTGAAGTATTTCTGCCAGATCAACCCATGCCTTGAACGGCCTGTAAATATACTTTTTTCCCGATATACTTATCAGAGTGCCAGAAAACTCATTCGAAATGTCAGGATTGATAACCTCAAATTCTATTATTTCATGATCGGAAAGGACTTTGAGCTTTTCTTTCAGATATCCGTAGATATGATATAAAGACTGATCGGAAAATATCATTCTATGATTTTATTGATCTCTTTGGAAAGCTCGCTGTAATCAGTATGACTTCTTTTACTGAAAACGATGTCTCCGCTTGTGTTGATCAAGAAAGTAAAAGGCACAGCGTTGCTGCCGCCGTATGTTTTAAATACTTTCATGTCTGAGTCTTTCAGCAGTTCAAGTTCCAGTCCTTTTGTCTTGAGAAAAGAAACCGCTTTTCTGACGGCAGCCGGCTTATCAACTGTAATAGTTATAACCTGAAGACCCTTTTTTTCAAATTCTTTTTTGATCTTGTAAATATCAGGAAGCTCATCCTTGCACGGTTTGCACCAGCTTGCCCAGAAGTTGATCAGTACAGGACCTTTCTGTGTAAGGCTGTCAAGCTCAATACATTCTCCCTTGACGGATTCAAGTCTGAATGACGGGGCTTTTTTGATATCCTGCGCAAAAGCTGTCAGGGATATTATCATTATCATAGCTGCAAAGAAAATTTTATTCATTTTTTATCCTCAATTAAATTAATCAAAAATACTCACGCTTTCAAATATAATAGTAAAAACTATATATTTCAATATAAAATATCATAAAATAAATCCTTTGTTTTGTTATTGAATTTACATTATCTTTTATACCGTCAGATAAATCCTAAAACGAATCAGGGGAGAATGAAATGAAAATTGTAGAATGCGTACCGAATTTCAGTGAAGGAAGGAACATGGCTGTGATCGGCCAGATCACGGATGAGATAAAAAAAGTTAAAGGAGTCAGACTTCTTGATGTCGATCCGGGTTATGACACCAACCGTACAGTTGTTACAATGGTCGGTGATCCTGATAGCGTAAAGGAAGCCGCTTTTAATGCAATAAAAAGATCTCATCAGCTCATAGATATGACCAAACATAAAGGAGCTCATCCCCGTTTCGGAGCCTGTGATGTCTGCCCGGTAATTCCAGTAAGCGGGATAACGATGGATGAGTGTGTCCAGATAGCCCATGAACTAGGCAAAAAACTCGGCGAAGAACTCGATTATCCTGTATTCTTTTATGAATATGCCGCAACTGTTCCGGAAAGAAAAAACCTGGCATGGGTAAGGCAGGGGGAATATGAAGGTCTTGAATCCAATCTTAAAGATCCCCAGAGAAAACCTGATGCGGGACCGGCTGAATTCAGACCAAAACAGGGTGCGACAGCTGTCAGCGCAAGGGATTTCCTGATCGCATATAATGTTAACCTAAATACCAACAATGCTAAACTTGCTCACGATATAGCACTTAACATAAGAGAGCAGGGAAGAACATTAAAAGATGAGAACGATAAGGTTGTAAAAGATGAGAACGGTAAAAAAATTAAAAAACCCGGGATATTCAAGAACTGTAAAGCGATCGGTTGGTATGTGGATGACTATAAACGGGCGCAAATTTCAATAAACCTGACTAACTATCATGTGACTTCAATGCACGATGTTTTCGATGAGATATCAAAACAGGCAGATGAAAGAGGACTGAGAGTGACCGGAAGTGAGATAGTCGGAGTTGTTCCGAAGGACGCGATGATCAGAGCCGGAATTCATTATATGGAAAAACAGGGTTCTTGTGCCGGTGTTCCCGACGATGAACTGATTAAGACCGCGATACAGTCTCTCGGACTTTCGGATGTGGCTGAGTTTAAACCTGAAGAGAAAATAATCGAATACATGATCTCGAAGTCGGGAAAACTTGTTGACATGACAATTACAGAGTTCAACGACATGCTCTCGTCTGACGCTCCTGCTCCCGGAGGAGGATCAGTGGCCGCTCTTTGCGGAACACTGGCGGCCAGCCTGGGTGCTATGGTTATGAACCTGACTTACGATAAAAAGGGTTACAAACATCTGAACAGCGAGGTGAATGAAACCGCAAAAGATCTTCAGAACAGAAAAAACGAGCTTAATTCCCTCATAGATGCGGATACAGATGCCTTCAATGTACTTATGGATGCCTTGGGAATGAAATCTAAGGCAAAAAAATCAGACGACCCCTCAGAGATTGAGATTGCAGAAAAAGTTTATTACGATGCCACAGTGCTTGCAACCGACATACCTCTCAAAGTGATGAAAAAGATAATTGATCTTGCTCCTATAATAAAAAGAGTTGCAGAAACTGGAAACACGAATGCCGCAAGCGATGCAGGCGTAGCTGCACTCTTAATTAATGCAGGTGTAAAGGGGGCGGGTCTTAATGTCAAGATCAATTTAGCCGGTTTTGACGAAAGCGACACCTATAAGAAGAACACCCTGTCCGAAATGAATAAAATATTATCCGATGTTGATAAACTCACAGATGAAATTCTAAAGATCGTTGACGGAAAGATCTGATAAGAAAGTCTTAAAGACAGCAGGGGGATCCGAAATACGATCCCCCTATTTTTTTATCTCAATATAATAAGGTACATTTTTCAGAAGATATTTAAGACGGTAGATCATAAGATCGTTGATCGTTATATATCTGTCGAGTCTGACTGATTCCATTTTATCTGAAAAGAACACTACAACCTCACAATTTCCCTCGTCACACATATTATCTGAAACCGTAGAGAACAAAGACGATTCGTTTGTTTTTAAAGAAATATGAAGTATGAAATCATTATTTTCATAAATGCCGGGATCGTTTTCGGTAACTGTATCACCGATATTTCTTATCAGTCTGCACATTTCACAGGCTTTTCCGTTAGGTGCTGTAAAGATAAGTCCCGAATATTCATCCTCGAACCTTTTCTTTTCTTCTATGTTGTAATCTTCAACTGAATCCTCCGATCCTATCTCAATACTGTCTGACTCAAATAATTCGGGCTGATCATCTTCTGATTTTAAAGATTTAAAATATCTTTCAGAGAGTATATTCAGTTCTTTCCGGTTAGAGTTGAAAATATCAAAATACCCCGTCTTAACAAGTATCTCAACAATATTCCGTTTGATAAATTCTCTGTCGGACCGTTCGAGAAATTCCTGAAAAGTCAGCAGCATATTTGTTGAAACAAATTCAAAAAGATGATCCGATACCTTAACGGAAATGCCTCTCAGGCAATAAAACGGAAGAGTAATACTTTTTCCCCTTCTCTTTAATTGTCTTACGGTATCACCTATTGTAAACTTATTAAATATAAAACCTGAAGATACAATTCCCGGAATATATTTTCTCCAGTCTCCGTTAAGATTAACTTCCCTTGTAAATGTAAAAGTCAGAAGATCACTGTACCGGTTCATTTTAAGGTCAAGAATTCGCAGAGCAATTGTCAGTTTTGTCAGAGCCACGGGAAATGAGAGGTAAAATACTGTAGGCTGAACCGCTGATCTCAAATATTCACAGGCTTCGGCAAACTTATCGTTAACACTGATCTGGTTTAAAACCGAATTGAACTGAATGTAGCTGTTTGAATTTGAAAGCCTGTGCTTTAAGCGGACAATATCCTTTGAACCGAATAATCTGTCGCAAATATAGTACAGCTGCTCTCTGAAAACTATGAAGCCTCGCGTCACTTCAAGATCTTTACTAAATCTATTTTTAGGGGGTTCAGGTGACGGACGGTTATGTATGAAACTCAGATTAGAATGAAATGATTCATGATAAAGAATCAGATTCCAGACACTGCTTTTTCCGGAATCGAGGTATTTTATTCTTTCGTGGCTGTAACTGAAATATGGTATAAGATCAAGATCGTCGCTTTTAATTTTTGAGATCAGAGATCCGGATTCTTTTTCAATGCATGAAAAATCAAGCGGCCCCAGTTCGAAATGAGATCTGACATCAAGATAACTTGCCGATTCGATATTAATACTCCATACGCCAAAATGTCTTGCGGTGTTCATGTTGTAGAAGGAAGTATTTATTACCGAATCTGTATCCTTTTTTATTACGGGAAGTATCAAATTCACCTTGTCGTTACTTATAACCAGCTGATTCGTGTTAGTATTATAGTTTTTGAATGTTTCATCTGCTTTTACAGCGTTTTCTATCAGTTCTTTTATCTCTGAATTATCATTTGTTAAAGCTGTGATCTCCGGATAATCAAGAATCGCAGATAGTTTTCCGCCAGATCTGTTCGAGTTCGTGTAATATTTTATGAGCTGATCCGAAATTCTCTTTTCGAGGCCGTATTGTTTTTCCATAAAAGCCAGAACTGAAGGAAAATGCCACTTGGCGTATTCGCTCAAAAAACAAATCGAGTCTTCCGGGAATCTTTCTGACAGATACTCAAAGAGATCAGAGCGTCCCTCAGGTGAAACGACAACAGTGATCTGAGGATGAATTTTTTTATTTGCAAGAACCGCTCTGTGATAATCGAAGGATGCAAAGATAGGTGAAGAAAGGGTCATGTTTAGAATATATGCTATGTGAAGATCATTGACAAATCCCGAAAAAAATATTTTTTTCCCGTATCTGGCGTAATATTCGTCTCTGAATTCGATAAGAAACAGAATTATATCTGCAATATTATAATTCCTTACAAAAGCAAGCTCCTCATCAATGATCTTTTGAACAATATCAGATTCTCCCCCGGTCTTTTTTCTGATTTCGTTTTTCAGGGTATAAAAGCATGAATATTCAATTTTTGTTTTCAGCTTAAGATCCGGAAACCTGACAGGAAGGTCCTCAATGAGAAAATGACACCCTTTTATGACTGAATAATAATTATCTACAGCCTGCTCAGGAAAAACATCCTTCAAATATTCTTCATTTCGCAAAAACTGTTCCCGAAACTGCCTGGAGTGTGATTTATAACCCGAAAGGGCTGCGAAAAAATCTTTGATCTTATGAGATCCGCTACCTATATAGTAAACAGGATTACATCCCAGAAGTTTTATGCCTTTTTCAGTACTGAACTTCATGATAGTTTCACTTATACTTCTGTTGTAATCATCATCATCGGCAAGTATATGATAGAATGTGAGTTCTTTGTCTGTCCCGACGGCTTCAAACTGGCCTTGAATGTAGTTCAGATCCGTTTCGATCTCAACGGATTGTGAATGGATATCTGTCTTATAAAGGCTGATACATAAATAACAGTCCCTGATATTAGTCAGTTCATCTATCCCGCAAAAATAATATGGAGAATTATAGCGGAGCTTTTCTACGACACCAAGTACATTTCTGTAGCCTGTAAAATTTTTTATATATAGTATTACCCTCACGAATTTTTTGTTTTTGAGCATGCAGAAAAAATCAAGACCTATGATCGGCTTTATACCAAAATCAAGGCATTTTGAATAAAACTCAGTAATACCTGAAAAATTACCGTGATCCGTTAAAGCAAGTGTTTTCACTCCGTTCTTTTTTGCGGCAATGACCAGATCGTCAAATTTAATTGATCCTTCAGGTTTCGTATATTGGGAATAGACGATTAATGACATATACAGCGCGTCCGTTCAGAAATTTATAAATTCTGACGCAGTCAGGAGAGCTTTTATATCAAGTATTGTAGCCCAGCCCGCTCAACCAGTTTTCAACTTTCTTGGATATTTCATCATGGTAGAAATTGTCCCAGCTTTCCTTGTCGCCAATATGTTTAACGAGAACTTCCTCTATATCTTCAATATTAGAAAGATTGGCAATGGAAGTTTTTATGGTGATCTTCAGGGCTTCGTTGAATTCTTTAGCTGTATCAAGATAATCTTCGATTATTCGTTTAACTTCAAGAATAGTAATCGTCGGGATGGGTTCGTAATCGTCCTGTTTTATGAACCTTATCCTTTTTATAAGTTCTTTTTCGTCAACTTCCTCTGTGGGGGAATAAATCTTTTCATGGTACATATCGTCGTCTTCCATATCATTACTCCATTCTTCCAGAGCGGTGAGCTGCTGATCGTAATCGTCTTCGACGCTGGCTGCAATGTTCTCGTCAATATATACGATCTCTCCCGTTTCCTTGTTCAGATAGTAAGTGATATCCTCTGCTTTTTCGTGCATTGCTCTGATTATTTCATCGATGTCAAAATCAACCATTTTTTTTCTTCCCTGTCTGTAAAATTTTTACCCTGTTTTTTTTCTTTGCGAATATATAGATTAAATAGAAATAATGTCAATAGAAAAAATAAAAAATATTTGATCGATTTTCTGCTATATTAGAGAAAAACCTATTGAAAAATAGAACCTGTTGTTTGCTTTAATGTTGCCGTTTCCCAAAGTGATTCCCCATCCGGTCTCTATCGGGACGAGTTTAGTGTTAAGAAGAAATCCCGCATGAAATGAATTTGTAAAATCCCTGTAACTCCATTCGATATCGGGAGAATCCCAAAAACCGTTCAGATAGTATCCTGTAGTTATATAAGTATCGAAAAGAACAGATTTTCTGATCATGAAATTTTGTTTGGTTCTTACAGTAAAATATTGTGTTTTTGGAAATTGTCCGAAAAAAGTCCCGGGCATCATTGAAATACCGCCGCGCAGATATCTCTCAAAATCAGGAACGAGGTTGTCTCCCGTGCCGGCGCATACTCCAAGCTCAACATTAAGTCTCTTTAGAAATCTGCCGTAAACCGACATTTCCCACCAGATCTTCTGGTACCTGAGATCGTTGTCGAAATCTATCATTCCCGATTCCATATTCCATGAGAAAAACACTCCTTTTGATGCAACTATATGATCATTCCTGCTGTCAGCCAGAATTGAAAAAACCATTGAAGACCTGTCATAGTACTCATTCTTAAATTCTATCTTTTCCTGTATAAGACCGGCTGTTCCCTGGTAATTATCAAAAAACTGGAAACCCACATTAAGATTAACACCCGCTCTTCTTTCTTTAAAAGTAAGCTCGGGTAATTTTCTATATTCTTCGCTGTAGAATTCTCTTTCTCTGATCTGGGCATAAGGCTGTATCTCGAAAAACAGTGTTGATCTTTTTAAAAATGGATTGTAATACGAAAATTCAAGCCTGTTGAACTTTTCGCCGTAGGTAATTCCTCCGTAAATCTCTGCTCTCTTGCCGTGAATATTCTTGTTTGAAAGCTCGATCAGTCCCAAAAATCCCCTGTCAGTTTTATAATTAGCACCGATCCTTACAAGACTGTACGGCTTTTCCTCGAGTACAAAAGTCACTCTGTTCCGCACATAATCGACAGAATAGCTCACCCTGCTGAAAAGACCGGATCCGTACAGATTGTCAACGCTGTCCTCAATATCGTTTATTCTCAGGCGCGAATTTAAAGATACGGAGATCTCGTTCCTTATAAAACTCCCTTTAGTTCTGATATTTCCTTTTATATCTACTCCGTTAAGAATACCTTCATCGATCATCAATGTATCTGTTTCCCGTCCTTTCTTATATTCCGTTTCAGAGAGGATATAACCTTCATTCCTGTATTTTCGCGTAATATTCAATGCTGCTTCGTTGCCGTCTGCCGAATTATTTATCTCATAAACAAGGTCTGAATCTGAAAATAAAACATTCCCTGTCAGGATCAGCTTACCGTTTCTTTCATTATCCGTTTTGTTGACAGTTATTTGCTCTTTACCGATCAGCTCTCTAATCTTCTCTATGTTTCTGTCTGCTTCCCTGTAACCGATCGCGATAAGAGAATCAGGATTTTCGATCTCACCGAATCTTATATCATGCAGTTCCGGACTGAGTACAATATCCGCAATACCGAGGCTTTTCTCTATGTTCGTCCTTGTCATAGTCAGAGATATTCTGTCCAGAAGCTCTATGAAATTGTACTCCTCATCTTTTGAGGGAGTATCATGGGTCATGTTTGAAGCAATAATAAAGTCACATCCATCAAGAACTCCTGTCGGAAGGTTATCAGTAAGTCCTCCGTCGAGAAGTTTCATATCCTTATATATCACAGGCTTAAATAGACCGGGAAAAGATATTGATCCCAGAATTATTGTAGGAAGGTCACCTTCCGAAAAAACTACTTTCTGACCGTTCTGAACATCCGAGCATACGACCCTGAGAGAACATTTCAGTTCATTGAAATTATTGGTGTAGTATTCTGAAGAAAAAACAAGGTCGCGAAGCCTTTTCAGTACCCTGTGCCCGTTGTTCAGAGCATTGGGGATTTCGATACCGTTCTCGGTGAATTCCAGCTCTACAACAGTCCTGTCGGCAGTTTTTTTCAGATAGTTTTCAGTTACATCTCTTTCAGGCTTGTTCTGGAATACTTCGTCCGCATCGGCTTCCTTTATTATGTTCTCAAGTTCATAAGTATCATATCCGAGAGAATATAATGAACCTATCAGTGCTCCCATGCTCGATCCGGAAATCGTGTTTATTCTTATACCTTCCTCCTCAAGTCTTCTCAGAACACCGATGTGCGCTATACCTCTCATACCTCCGCCCGAGAGAGCCAGTCCTATTTTCCTGTACTCTTGTTTCTCCGCTGCCAGCAAACCAGAACTGAAAAACAGAGAAAGAATGATAACAATTAATATTTGAGGGGGCATTCTAAACATGCGGTGAAATATAATTCCAACTTTTTATTTAAGCAATATTCTTATTATATTAAAGCTGTTGCTTGATTTACACTTATTTTTAAATTATCTTTCATAAAAAAACAGGCTTGAATGAGCATAATTAATTTCAAACAGCGCAATTTTTCAGTTCCATACCTGTTCAGGGATCTGATCGTACAGGAGGGCAGTTTTACATATGTTGAGCTGACAGGCAAGGAAAGTTTCGGAAAGATCATTAAGTATCTGAAATCAGGAAAATTTATAATTGTAGTAAATTCCCCCCGGGAAAAAGCTCTAAAGCTTTACAAAGACATCAATAAAAGAATAGACGAGATAATACCGTTCGATATTACGATAAACATAAGATCAAAGGATTTTTCGAGAAACCGCAAGAGGGAATACGAAAAGCTGAAAGACGATATATTGAACAGGATTTTGATCGTTGCGCAAGATAATCGAATTACTTCATTTTCTGAAGATATACAGATCCCTTATTTTATCTCGTTCTGCGGAGAAGATCCGGACAGCACTGAGAATGCGGAAGAATACCTTATCCCGTTTAAATTTTTTCTTGAGCTGAACGAATCGCTGGATTCCGGGATTTCGATCAGATGTTCAGGATTTAAAATTTCATCAGGAAAAAATGTTCTTCTCCCTAAATCCCAGGAGACTTCAGAACTTTTCAGAGATGCCATGCTTGATTTGAACCGGAGATCAGGGCTCAAAATTATAGATATGGGATGCGGATCAGGAGTTCTGACACTAATTGCAGACAGCATATTTGAAAATTCTGAAATAAATTTTACCGATATTCTTCCTGAAGCGCTTGCTTCTACCTTATACAATATTGATTCGAACAGAAAACTGCTGAATTCAACGAACAGAAAAACGGCGTGCAGTTCAGGTGACCTGTTCGAAAAGACAGACGACTTGTTCGATCTGATAATTTTCAATCCGCCATGGGTTGACGCACCCGCAAGGAACAGAAGCGAATTTGCCCTTAATGATAAGGATCAGAAGCTTCTTGAAAGATTTATAGTTCAGGCAAAAAGCAGACTGGCCGAAGACGGCAGAATAGCTCTTGCCTATTCGGACAACAGCGGAGAAAAAGCCGTTGACAAGTTTAACAGTATAATTGAACAGAACGGTTTTATCACAGAGAAAGAATATCACGCCAAAGTACAGTCATATCAGTCAGGAAGAAAATGGATGAAGATATTCGTCAGAACACTCAGATCCGGTGCAAAAGATTGAAGAATAAATTAAAAATATTTCTTTTTGTATTTTTAATATTCTGTATCTGGTATTTTTTTATTCACAAACCACGACTTGAAAGACAGAGTCCCGTTTCAGCATATATTGAATCAGACCAAGATCACATTCTCTGGGGATATCCCGAAGGTCATGATGTAGTGGTATTCGAGTATGAAGGTTATGTTTCAGGTTATGATACATTAAAGCTGAACCCGAGATGGGTGAGTTACAACCTCAAGAAAGAATATATCTATGGGAAAAAATATCTTAAAGAGCGTAAATTCGCTCCAGATCCAAGGCTTGAAAGACACCAGACCGCAGTCAACAGCGATTACACAAGAAGCGGTTACGACAGGGGGCATCTTGCCAGACAGTCAAACATGAAGGGTCGAAGTTTGAAATGCGAACTTGAAGCCTGTTATTTTACGAATATCTCTCCTCAGAAACCTGACTTTAACCGTGTAGTCTGGAGTAAGATAGAGCAGACAGCTATAAATCTCACCCGTAATTATGATGAATCGTGGTTGATAGTCGGACCGTATTTTGACAATAAAATTACCAAGATCAAAAACAAGATCGAGATCCCCGACGGTTTTTACAAGATCGTGATACTTAAAACCGGTGACGGATTTCTGCCTGTCGCATTCTTACTTGACCATTATTCGAAGAGCCTGAACCCCGAAGACTATCTTGCGGATATTGACAGTGTTGAATCTCTGACCGGACTGGATTTTTTTCATGAGCTTGAAGACAGCATCGAGAATGTTTTCGAGTCCAAACTTGCTCCGCTGCCGTCCGGCTGGAAAGAGTAATATCTAATTAATAAGAGCGATCATATCCTTTACAGCTTTATCCATTCCTGTGAAAACAGATCTTGAAATGATCGAATGTCCGATATTCAACTCTTCAATTTCTTCGATCTCGACTATATCTTTTACATTGTGATAATTGAGACCGTGACCAGCGCTTACCATCAGACCGAGTTTCGCTGCATAAACGGCCGCGTGCTTGATCTTCTCGAACTCTTCAAGTACATCGGAATCAGTATTTGCGTTGGCGTAATGACCGGTGTGTATTTCAATAATATCAGCTTCAATGTTTGCACACTGCTTTATCTGAGAGATATCAGGATCAACAAAGACAGATACTTTTATACCTGCGCTTTTTAGTCTAAAAACAACATCTCTCAAATGATCTTTAAGACCCGCAACATCAAGTCCGCCTTCGGTTGTAAGTTCTTCCCTTTTTTCAGGCACAAGAGTCACCGTTTCAGGTTTTATCTTTGTTGCAATTCTGACCATGTCGTCATTTGCGGCCATTTCGAGGTTAAGGTGGCTCTTTACAGTCTCTCTTATCCTTCTGAGGTCATCGTCATTTATATGCCTTCTGTCTTCCCTTAAATGACACACTATTCCGTCAGCACCTGCAAGATCACACAACACAGCAGCCGCAACAGGATCCGGCTCATAGGTTTTTCTGGCCTCGCGGATAGTGGCAATATGATCAATATTCACGCCCAGTCTCATAATGGTCTCCTTTTTTATCGGTTAACCTCTGTACATTGCATTCTTTTTGAAAGCTCCATGCCCGCCCATTCCGGGCTGCTGGTTCACCCTTTTAGCGGAAGGTCTTTCTAGCATGAACTGGTACCATGCATCACCGAACTGCTTCATTCTCATCCGCCTGTTGTTCTTAAGCTCGATAATATTGGTCTTGATCCTCTCGTCTGTTTCTTTAAGTTTCTTATTACCTTCTTCCAGAACCTTTATCGCTTCATCTCTTTTGTTAATTTTGTCCAGACAGTAAGCGTATAATGCCCATGCAAGTGCTTCTTTTTTTCCTGATGTAATTACGATCTTTAAATATTTTTCCATCTCGTCATATTTCTTTTCGTTCAGACAGACCACTGCGAGCATTCCTTTGGCCACCCAGTTCATTGAAGACGATTTTATTAGTGAAGGCTTGGCATTTTCGTAGTCTTTTCTTATGAAGTGGATCATGCCGATAAGTCCGTGGATCTGGCCAACGATGAAAGGACTTTTCTTTCCGAGAGACAAACCGCTTTCGTATATTCTTAGTGCCCTGTCGAATTTCTGTGCATAAAGTGCTTTCTGGGCCTTTTCATTGATCGCTTCAAGCTCCTTTGTGGCTTTTCTTGTAAGTATGATAAATACTATGACCGCCGATAATATTCCTATGAGTATTGGAAATGCATAATTTCCTTTCATAAGGAAGATCAGTCCGGTTGAAACCCCTGCGGCTACAAGTATAGTTATGATAATGTTACGCATAGATCTGTCCGCCCTGTTTATTTATGGTATTTTTTATTGCTCATTATTGAGAATGCCCTGTAAATCTGCTCGACAAGAAACAGTCTTATCATCTGATGGGTCATTGTGAAGTCTGAAAAAGAAAGCCGGAGGTCGGACGCATCCCTCAATTCATTTCCGACGCCGTTCGATCCCCCGATAATGAACACAACTCCCTTCAAAGACCGGTCTTTGAGATCTCCGAGATATTCACTGAACTTCTCCGAACTGAATCTTTCGCCATTGACATCCAGCAGAATCCTGTAAAAGCCCGAAGGAATATTCCTGATAAGGGCTGCAGTTTCTTTTTGAATACTCTCGGGACGGTTCTCATCCTCTTCTTTCAGATATTTTTCTTCAATTGAAGCCGAGTTAAAAAGAAGTTTTTTGTATCTGTCAATTCCCTCAGACAGAAATTTCTGCTTTGTCTTTCCGATGCCCAGGAACATTATCTTCAATTTTCGATCTGTTCTGTTTTTTCTTTTACAGGTCTGATGTTTTTTATTTCAGGGTTCAAAATATATTCATAAAGCCTGACTATTTCCTCTATGTCATTCCTTGTAAGATTCTTTGCGGCATAGAAAGTGGGAAGTTTTCTCGAGTTGTCTATTATCGGTAAAATTTTATTATTCAAGATAATTTCCTTATTTTTTTAACCTGCTAAATATAGTCATTTAAAGTCTTTTTAGCAAACAAAAAGAGCGGCATTAGCCGCTCTTTTTCCGTCTTATTTTTCTGCTTAACGATTCATTCTCCGGTACTTACCCTCATTCTCATATCTTCGTCATCTATTACATTTTTCTTGAGGTTTTCGAGAGAGTCGGCAATAGTTTTGCCTGTTTCCGTTTCGGTATCCGCCGATGCCACCTGAACAACCGGTGATATCTGAGGAGATGTTCCGTTACCGCTGTCCAAAATTCCTGTAGTTGAAAGGTAGAAAAATCCTATGATCATAGCAGCAATACCCGCACCGTAATAAGCAAACTTCGTGAAGAAAGGTACAGTAACCGGAGGTCTTTTCTTGTCTTCAGTCTTCAACTGGCTGATTTTCATCCTTAATCTCTCGTCAAAATTGTCCGAAACGCTGATCCTGTCTAACCCTTTGATCTTTTCTGAAACCTGTTTTATTTCTCTCACCAGAGCACTGCAAATTTCACACGAACTGAGGTGTTTACCGATTTCCTCATTTGATTCGCATTCAATGTCCAGTTCCAGATTATCATTCAGGATCATTTCTTCTATTTTGGCGCATTTTTCCATCTTTTACTCCGACGGTTAAATTTTTTCTATTTTATATGATCGATCAGAGCGTCTCGAAGATTCAGTCTTGCCCTGTTCAGTCTCGATTTTACGGTTCCGGTTGGTATTTGAAGGAGCGCTGCAATTTCTTCGTAACTCATCTCGTCTATGTCTCTCAGCCTCACGATCTCCCTGAATTTTTCTTCAAGGTTGTCTATTGTACTCATGATTATCTCATTAAGTTCATTTTTTATTACAGGTTCGTCGGTTGATGAATTTTTATCTTTTATCTCATAGTCATTTTCACCGTCTTTACCTGTGATCGAAAATGAATTCATTTTGGCTGACCTTGAAAGAGCTGTCTTGGCGAGATTTATTGCTATTGTATATATCCATGTAGAAACTTTCGCAATTTCTTTGTACTTTTCCTTATTGAGATATACCCTTATGAATGTGTCCTGAACAATGTCCTCGGCTGATTCCCTGTCCTTCATATAATAGAATATATGATTCATAAGCTTGTTCTTATACCTTTGTACAAGCTCATTGTATGAATCCTCGTCCCCGTTCTGAAACCGGAACATAAGTTCTTCGTCAGTCATTTTTTTTAATTCAAGCATGCCCATTTCTCTATTTTCCATATCTTAAACTTACTAAATTTTATTTTTGTTCGTTCAAATTCGCGATACCGGTTTTTACAGGCTTTTTATATGCGGAAGCAAAGATCACTGTTAGTATAATTTCAATCATTGTATTGAGAAGTCTGTAAATCCAGGGTAATACAAGCGCGTACTGAATAGGGATGAACAAACTCAGCCAGTAAGACATCGCCCCTTCTCTTACACCGACCCCGCCCGGAGCAAAAACGGCTAGAAGTCCGATCGTCCAGCTTAAAGGCAGTATGAACATAAGTGCAGGTTCCTTAACGAGAGAAATATTTGTATATGAGGATATTAAAAACAAAAAGGCCAGACTCATAAGGAGCCAGTTTATAATCTGCAGGATCAGATATATCATATAACTCTTTTGACTTACCGACTGCTCGATTGTTTCTTTCTTCATTCGTTTAAGCATAAAATTTGATGATCGCATAAAAAGCGCAGGAAACCAAATGATCATAATAAAAACAGCTATCAGTATCAGGATGATATGAAAGTGATTTGGAAAAGAGCCTTCACCGCTGTTAAGAGATAAAAGTCCCAGACCCATGAAAAGCCCCAGACCGTTCGCTGTTATCTGAGAATAAAGTACGCTTTGAACTGCTTTGGACCTGCTGATCCCCTCTCCGCCAGTCAGGTAAACCAGCCCCGCGACCTGAAATACTTTTCCGGGTATGTATCTGCCCAGATTTGATATGAACCAGATCCTCAAAGCACTGAGTGTGTTTATCTTTTCACCCATAGAACGGATCAGATATTTCCATACGAATACCGGATAGACAAGTGAAACGAACAGCGTGATCACCGAAAAGAACATATATTTAGGGTCATAATTAGAATAATTGATCTCTTTTATCTTGTCGAAATTAGCCGAGATACTCTTATAAAGGAACCAGATGACGGTCAGGAAAAGAATCGTTTTTAAAATATTCAGGATGCTTTTTCTCATAAATACCGGGGATTATTCTCCTTTTTTATGCTGATCTTTATTTTCGTCAGAAAGAATTGTTGTGTGATTCCTCATCTTTTTGATCTCTTCAAGAAGTTCTTCCTGTTTGATCAGCTTATTCTTCAGAAGAACCTGTATAAGGCCTTCGAGAGTTATGGTGTTCGTCAGCGCGAGTTTTTCCACCGACAGATCGATCTTCGGTTCATTCTGGTTTTTCTTTTTAAAAGACAGCATCTTTTCTCCTGTATAATTGTTGACTTAAACAGCTGTTCAGATTATATTTACTATCGGGCGAATATATCAAAAAAAGGTTGATATGGCAAGATTTTTATCCGTAATATTATTTCTCTTAGTGACAGTTTCATGCTCTGATATTTTCAGCACAAGAGATCCCGAGAACCCGGACGGTAACAATGAAGGTGTTTACAATGAAACCGCCGAAGATCTAGTCATAAGTTTTAAGACTTCGCTTTTGACACTTGACCTTTACAGGTATGAATCTCTTTTTCTTAATCTGCCTGACCATGAAGACAGTTATACATTTATTTCGCAGGCTTCTGATGTTGAACAAAGCAGATTTTATGAATGGAATATAGAAAATGAAAAATATTTTATCACCGGAATAAAGAACGACTCCATCGGATTTTCCGAGATTGAATTATCATACGACATTCCGGGAGAAACTTCAGAATCTGTTGAGTTGAATGTAGATTACAGAATGAATGTAACAAAAGGCGAAACATCATACGAAATAAAAGGAACTTTCATATTCGATCTTATCAAGATCAATTCACTCTTCTGGTACATCAGAACATGGACAGATGTTTCTTCCTCGGGGAATAAAAGCTTCAGCAGCCTTAAAGAACCCTACGCATATTAGCATAAAATTATTGACAATCTGAACTCATTTCCTTATATTCGGTACTCTTAAAATAGAATGTTGCTCCCGTAGCTCAGTGGATAGAGCAGTGGTTTCCTAAACCATTGGTCGGAGGTTCAACTCCTCTCGGGAGT
>JAFGUL010000152.1 GCA_016938535.1 Candidatus Delongbacteria bacterium | reverse complement strand
TTGTCTGTAAAAAGAACCTTTTCTGTCATCTCGAGAGGAGATATTTTAGTTCCGTTTATTTCTACAGGATCTTTGGAAAAAAATCCTGATTCCCTGAGCACTCTTATCTTTTCTATATAGCCCGGATATCTCATAGTTTTCTCTTTCATGTCAGGTATGTTCGGGAAATTTGAGATTATTGATCTGAGACCGTCACTGTTCCATGCCTCAAGAGTGCCTATCCCTTGGAACTCGATCAGTTCAGGGTCCGAAAGTGCAGGCCTTACTACTTCCTTTCCGTTTTCTTTGTATCTTGCAGGACGGACATATTCTTCAATAACATCACACGGCGAGAAAGGAGCTTTGTATTCCCACGGCCATTTCCTTTCGGCCGGAAGCCCTCCGACAAGACAAAGATAAGATTCAACTTTCATCCTTTCGTTATGATAACCGAGGATCACATTACACATTCCCGGAGCTACTCCCATATCGGTGATCGCAATGACGCCTTTATCTTTTGCAAGTTTGTCCAAAGGAGCGGAGTCTTCGGGAAAGAAAGCAATATCCACGACATTTTTTCCGCACTCAATAACAGTTTTAACTGTCTCGTAGCCCATGAAACCGGGAACTGCATTGACAACGAGGTCTGAATCCTTAATGATATTTTTTAAAACCTTTATATTTCTAAGGTCTGCGACTTCAGTTTCGATACCGTATTCTATATTTAGAATTGCCAGGTTATCTTTGCTTATATCAGCTGACTTAACATCATGATGCTTTTTTAGATCGACAGCTATAGCACTTCCGACCATTCCTGCGCCCAACACTACTATTTTCATTTTAAACCGCCTTTGTTAAGTTTATTCGTTCCTTCTGTCCATCATGTACCATCTGTCTGAGTCGGAAATATCTTTTTCTGGTTTCTTATCTTTGTCTGCTGAAACAGACTCTCCCGATAATTTCGATCTTGCGAATCTGGCCTGTGAGGACTGAGAGTATTTCTCTGTAATTGACTTATAAATATCCAGCGCACGATCATAATCATTGAGATGTTTTTCGGCTATTAATGCCGCAGCCTGAAGTATCTCGGGAGCAATTTTCGCCGACTCAAATCTTGCCGCTATATCTGTATATTCCTCTATAGCTTCCTGATAAAGCGAATCCAGATATTTCTCTGAAGCAAGATCGAAATAATATTTTGCAGAATCTTCAATTACTGTAACAGGCT
>JAFGUL010000151.1 GCA_016938535.1 Candidatus Delongbacteria bacterium | reverse complement strand
CCTTCTTCAAGAACGATTATCTCTTTACATTCTGATGTCATTTTTTCGATCATCTTTCTAGGCAGCGGATACTGGCTGATCTTGAGTACTGGATGAGGACATGCTCCGCCGTTATAATTTTCCATAAGGTAATTATACGCTATTCCGCAGGCTATTATGCCTTTTGTTTTATCCTGACCGTCAATATATCTGTTGAAAGGTGAATTCTCACTTTCAGCCTCAAATTTTTCCTGATTTGCAAGAAGTAGCCTGTATCTTTTTCTTGCTATCGCCGGAAGCAGAACGAACTGTCTTTTATCTTCTGGAAGCTTAAGGTCATTTTCTTTGATGATCTCTTTCGGAGCGACTCCGCTTCTCGAGTGTGAAAGTCTTGTAGTAAGTCTCATCAGCATCGGTATCTGATACTTCTCGCTCATTTCGAAAGCATAAAAGGCCATGTCATAGCATTCCTGCTGATTTGACGGTTCCAGCATCGGCATAAGTGCGAATTTTCCGTAATTTCTTGAATCCTGCTCATTCTGGGAGGAATGCATTGAAGGATCGTCAGCAACAGCCACAATAGTTCCGCCGTTAGCCCCTGTTACAGCTGAATTCATAAAGCAGTCCGCTGCAACATTAAGTCCCACATGCTTCATTGCGCACATCGATCTCTTTCCTGCATAGGACATCCCGAGAGCTGACTCTGCAGCAGTTTTTTCATTTGCAGACCATTTTCTGTGTATATTTCTTTCTGAAGCTGTCTTTGACCTCTGAACATATTCCATGATCTCTGTTGAAGGAGTTCCGGGATATGCGTACATTCCCGACATTCCGGCATCGATAGCTCCCTGTGCAAGAGCTTCGTCACCGAGCAGTAATAGTTTTTCCATAGTCATTCCTTAAGCAATTTTTTAATTCCGGTCTAAATATAACACATCATTAACCTTAATAAAAATTATTTTTTTAACGCGAAAATATTGTATTTTCCGTTTTTATGATTCCCTGCGAATATATTCTCCATTATCGAGAAGTATCAGAACATTGTCTCCTGTCTTGACAAATGAAGGTACTTTTATAGTCTGACCGTTACTTAGTCGGGCTTCCTTGACATAATCGGTATTACTGCTGTCTTTTTCTATGTCTTCGGTAAACTCAACTTCCATGGAAACGACTTTAGGAAGTTCCAGAGAGGCGAACATGTTTTTGTAATAGAGAGCGGTTACAAAGGAATTATCCTGAAGGTATATATTATTCTCGCCCAAAAGAGATCTTCTGATCTCTATGGTCTCATCATTATCTTCGTCCTTAAAAACAAGAAAATTCTTCTTTCTGCTTATAAATTTAAGCTGAACCTCGTTAAGTACGGGCTTGCTTATCTTCATGTCCTCCTCGAGAGTATAATTTATCGTTTCCCCCGTATCGAGATTGAAAGTTTTCAGTTTGACAAGAGTTTTTCCTTCAGGCGGACTGTAAATTTCTCTTTTTACAACCTTGTGTGCGAATCCGTTATAAAGGAAAATGCCTTCCGGTCTTAATTCAGAAACATGCAACATATTCAGTTGTCCTCTTTTTTGGTTTGTTTGATCTGAGCCGCATCCCGTTTTAATGAAAAATATCCTTCCGGTTCTGTACCGTGATTAAATATCGGAACTACGGTTACTTCTTCTGTAAAAGGTGTACCGTCCTTTCTTGTATTCCTGAATGTGCCGCGCCATGTTTTGCCGCTTCTGACCGTTGTCCACAATTCTTCATAAAATCCTTCCGAATATTTACCCTTATCCATAAATCTCGGTATATCGCCGATAACTTCGTCTGCTTCATAACCCGAATTATGCTCGAATGATTTATTGACATATTCAATTCTTCCGTTCCTGTCAGTTATTATTACATCCTCATAGAGCTGGTCGATTATCCCTGCAAGCTTATAAATGTGTTTGGTCCTGTCTTTGACCTTATATTCAAGTTCCGCATTGAGATTCTTGATCTGTTTCTCCACTTTCTGTCTTAGTGATATTTCCGCTATCAGCTTATCGTTGTTCTCTCTGTATTTAGCCTGGATAGATTTAAGTCTCAAGTGTGTTTTTATCCTTGCAAGGAGTTCGTAGGGATTGAACGGTTTAGTTATGTAATCCACGCCTCCGCTCTCGAATCCTTTTATTATGCTTTCGGGATCCGTTTTCACTGTCAGGAACAGAACTGGAATATTTTTATATTTTTCATCCGAAGTGATTTTTCTGCAAACCTCAAAACCGTCAATTTCAGGCATTACTACATCGAGAAGTATAAGATCGAAATCTACTTTGGAAAGTATCTGAAGTGCCTCTTTGCCGTCAGTGGCAAAAGAAAGATCATACCCCTCATTTTGTAAAAAATTTGCAACAACCTGGATATTTTTCGGGGAGTCATCCACCATAAGGATCCTGTAATTTTCGGGCATTTTAGTCCTCCTGCGTTTTCATTAAATTATCGGTCGTATCATTGAAATTATCAAGGAATATTTTGATTTTCTCGACATCGTATTCCTGAACGGCACTCATTAACCCCCGGGAGAAATTTCTGAGTTTACCCGACCCGTGAATTTCTGCAAGTTCGTTTAGTTCAGATGCGATCCTTCCTATCTGAGAGAAATTGTGTGTCTGTTTAGCTTCATTTACCTGATCTTTATAAACTGATGTAAGTTTCTCGTAAAGAATTCCTGCATCCGTTATACTTTCTGATTCATCGGATGACTCGTCTTTTAGTTCTTCTATCACTTCGTATCTTAAAACCTTCTTCATTTGTCCGATCAGGTCATTAAGGCTTACAGGCTTTCTTACAAACCCGTCAAAACGCAGCTTTTCGATCCTTGCCATTTCATTTCCCATAACAGATGCGGTCACAGCTATAACCGGTATTTTTTTTGTGGCAGGATCGTTTTTCAAAATTTCTATGGCCTCGTATCCGTCCATTTCAGGCATTCTCATATCAAGCAGGATCAGATCGGGAACATAAAGCTTGGCCTTTTCAACGGCTTCTCTGCCGTTCGCTGCTTCGACAGTCTCAAGACCAAGACCGGCGCATAATTCTGTGAGAAGAAATCTGTTGGATACGATATCGTCTGCTACAAGTACTTTTGCTTTACTGAATTTTACGGGGGACTGTTCTTTTTCATTTGAAGCCGATTCTTTTTCTGAATTTCCGTCGGTTTTCACATTTCTGAAACTTACTGTAAACTCGGATCCTTTACCCACTTCACTTGTAACTCTGACAGACCCTTTCATGAGTTCGGAGAACTTTTTTGTTATCGCGAGACCGAGCCCTGTCCCCTGATACTTTTTTGAATGGATCGACTGGCCTGACTGTTCAAAGGCATCGAAAATTTTACCGAGATCCTCTTCTGGTATGCCTATGCCTGTATCACTTACGGTTATCGAGATATCGACAGTTCCGTCATCGTTCTTTACAGCTTTTGCACCCATCCCGATCCATCCCGAGCTTGTGAACTTTACCGCATTGCTTATAAGATTCGTAAGGATCTGCCGCAGCCTCATCTCATCAAGATAAACTATCAGAGGTCCCCCATGGTCACAGCTGACCTTAAAAGTCAGGTTTTTCGATCTTATCTTCTCATCAAAGAACTGCGTAAGGTCGAACATCATCGAGCAGAGGTCGAAAAAAGAATAATTCAGTTCTATCTTGTTGGCCTCGACCTTGGAAATGTCAAGTATATCATTTATGATATTAAGCAGTGTCGTACCTGCGGATTTGATCGTACTGAGGTATGAATTCTGCTCGGAAGTCATGGGTGTCTTTTTCAGAAGATCGGAGAAACCTATTACCGCATTCATCGGAGTTCTGATCTCATGGCTCATATTTGCAAGAAAAACACTTTTCGCTTTAGTGGCTTCTTCAGCTTTCTGAATGGCGATCTCAAGTGCAGCCTGGGCCTTTTTTCTCAGTTCGACCTCTCTTGCAAGCGTACGGTTCCAGTAGAAAACAAGAGCTATGACCACAAGAGCGGAAAGAACGATCTTCCAGAGCAGTCCGTAGTCAACAACTGCTTTTTCCCTGCCGTACCATTTGTCGAATATATTATTTTTCTCCTCCTGAGTTATGTGTGAAATGATCGTGTTCATTATGCCGGCAAGTTCTCTGTTGCCCTTCGATACCCCTATTCTGTATTCCCTTGTATAGTCAGTCGGGCCTACGATCTTTAGGTTAGTGAGCATTTTTTCCTTCTGCTTAAATGAAAAATCCGACTGATGCCTTAAGAAAAGATCTACTTTTCCCGCAGAAACATCTCTGTAAGCCATGTCAGGATCAGAATAATATGAAAGTCTGATATCAGGATGGTCTTTTTTTAAAAGCTCTATTTCAGAAACGCCTTCCTGAACAGCGAGAGTCAGTTCTCCGATATCGCTTATACCGTTCACGAACCTTGTATCTTCTCTTCCGACCAGAACGATATTGGAAGAAAACATCACATCGGAAAAGATCATGAAATCTTTTCTTTCGGGAGTTTCGGAGACGCAGTCTATTACCTGAACTTCTCCCTTTCTGACCATATCAAGGCTTTCTGCCCAGTCACTGCTGCGCACTCTTTTGAACCTTAAGCCTGATCTTCGTTCTATCAGATCCCAAAGATCCGCAACGATCCCTGAATAGATCCCGTTATTGTCATAATAGGAATTCGGCGGCCAGTCGGGATCTCCCGTTACTGTGATCTCAGAATGACCTGCAAGCCATTTTTCCTCTTCATCGCTGAACATTATCATCTCTCTATGACTCAAAGCGTAATCATTTCTTATCTTATCGAACCAGCCGGTCTTAATACTTTCTGTTTCTAGTGACGAGATCCGGGCTATTCCTTTATTTATTATTTTCAAGAGTGAGGAATTTCCTTCTCTCACAGCGCCTCTGTAGCTCATAGAATAAAGCGGATCTTCTGAAAAGAGGACAAAACTGCTTTCTTGACCGGTGCTTTGGAGGTAGTATTTGTAGTTCTCAGCAGGTGAAACAAATACGAGTATATCCCCATTGTGAGCCGCTTCGTAAACCGAAGGTAGGTCGGGAAATATAACTGTCGAAAGTTCGGCATGGTTCTTTTTTACAATATCGGCAGTGTATCCTTCGGGAACTCCTATCCTGAACGGTTTAAGGCGATCAATGTCCTGACCGTTCTCATAGAACCTTCTTTCAGTAAATATATAATAGTCAACATCAATTACAGGATCGGAAAAATCAAGATAACGGTCTCTTTCTTCGGAGTAGAACAGACCTGCGTTTACATCAGCCCTTCCGTCTGAGACCATCTGTATCGTGGAATTAAAATCCGTTGCTGAAAACTCTACCGGGACACCTGTCTTTTCAGACCAGAACTTCCAGAAATCGATCAAAATACCGTCCGGTTCGCCTGAAGCATTAACGAATTTGAACGGCGGATTGTTCAGATTGTGGGAAATTGTAATTCCTCCGTCTGCCGCCACCGCATAAAGTCGAAATAAAGTAAATATAAATATTATCAAACACAGCAGCGGGCGGAAAAACTTCATATATCTCCCCGGACTATTTTTAAAACATTCTTTCGCTCACAAAATACTAAATTTTTTCTTATAATCAAAGTAAAATATTATATAAAAAAAGCTTTCCTTGTTTTTGGAACTCATTTTGTTTAAATTTCATAACAATTTAACCGGAGACGGATTTGGATTTAATGTCGGAAACCTTCAGATTATTCTTCTCATCATGGTATGTTTACCTTATATTCGGAATGCTCTTCGGATCGTTTCTGAATGTCGTTATCTACAGAGTCCCTCTGGGTCTTTCGATCGTATCTCCTCCTTCTTCATGCCCGAAATGCGGACACATGATCAGATGGTACGAGAATATTCCTGTCTTCGGATGGATCTTCTTAAAAGGAAAATGTTCAAAATGTAAACTTCCGATATCTGTCGAATATCCTGTAGTTGAACTCATAGTCGGTTTGATGACGCTCGGACTATTTTTCCATTTCGGACCGTCTTTAGCCCTGATAGTTTTTATACCTCTTTCCTACATACTTTTCTGCATTACTCTGGTTGACTATAAAACTTACAGCATTCCCTACGGACTGAACATTTCTCTTTTCGTTACCGCTGCAGCGGGAGTAATAATAAATTATTTCGCGGATAACTTCCTTCAGCTTTCACTTGCCGGTTCGCTATTAGGAGCTTTAACGGGGTTCGGAATGCTCTATCTTATTCAGATCGCCGGAAAAATTATATATAAACAGGATGCTATCGGAACAGGCGACCTTTATCTTTTCGGATCGGCCGGACTGTTGATGGGACCTAAACTGACTTTCTTTGCTTTCATGTTCGCATCTCTTGCCGCTGTAATATCCTTCGCCATACCATCTATAGTTAACCTCATGAGGAAAAAGAAGGAAGCACTTTATTACTTGAAGGAAGCCGATAAACTCGACACATCGAAAATTGCATCTGCCGACGATAAAGTTGATATTCTGAGTTTAAAACTACAGCTTTCATACAATTTCAAAGACGGGAAATACAGTGATCTCGAAAACAGGATCAGAGAAATACTCGAAAAGAAAACCGTTTCAAACATTGTACTTCTGAGACTTTTCTTCAGATTCTCGGCTGTTAAGGATAATTTCACTGCTGCGGATATAATGAAAGCTGTCAACCTGAAAAGTTCGAGCCTTTCAGGGGACATAAAGAAAGTGATACATGAAGATCTTATCGGATATGACTCTCCCAAAGATAATCTCGATTTTCTCGCGGAAGCAGCACTAAATTCAGGTATGATCGAACTTAAGAAACTGATAGCGGAAAAAAGAAAAGAATTACTCTCTTCAGATAATGCTGAAAAAATATCCGATGTTGAAAATAAGCTCGAGTCTTTAAACTCCGATGAAGAAAAACTCGATTACCTTCTTCAGCAGAACAGGTTCTATCAGTTTAACGGGTATGTAGCCGAACAGAAAAAAATGCTTGAACTTATAGAATCACTTCCCTCGTTTAGCCTTTCAGGATTCAGAAGAAAATACCTTTCGGATTTAAGTTTTGTTTACTACAAGGATTTCTTTTTCAAAGACAGTAAGAAAAGCTTTGACGAGCTTACAGAAATGATCAAAAAAGATTCGGCTGATGCTTCAACAGTAAAATATATTCTCAACATGGCGCTGTTCAGAATATATTTCTACAGGCAGAGGCTAGCATTCGGACCGTTTCTTTCGGTTGGTATCATGGCATCTCTTTTGTGGGGGGAAAAGATCATAGGAATGTATTTTGAAATGCTTGAAAATATGCTTTACTGATGTGTTTAATCATAGCGAACACAGGCCGGTTTTCTTATAATTACAAGTGTGGAATTTAACATAGCGGAGAACAGATGACTGAGAAAATTATATATCTCGACAACGGTGACACTACAAGGATCGACGATGAAGTTCTGAACTACATGCAGCAGTTCTATACAACATCATACGGCAACCCGGTATCTTTGCATAATCTCGGAATAGAGGCTGACGAGAATCTTGCTTCGGCGAGAAAGATAATAGCTGACACGATCAACGCACAGCCCGAAGAGATCATATTCACTTCCGGGGCGACCGAATCCAATAATACGGTAATTGCGGGAGCAGCTGAATACTACAAAAATAAGGGTAACCATATAATAATTTCATCCATAGAGCACTCTTCTGTGAGAGAAGTCGCACGCAGGCTCAAAAATAACGGCTATAAAGTTGATGAGGTAAAAGTTGATAGTGAAGGATTTATTGATATCGATGACCTCAAGAGTAAATTCAAAGTGACGACCATACTTGTTTCAATCATATACGCGAATTTTGAGATAGGAACGATCCAGAATATTGAAGAGATCGGAAAGATATGCCGCGAGAAAGGAGTTCTGTTCCACACAGACGCAGCTCAGGCATACGGCAAACTGAAGATCGATGTCGTGAAAGAAAATATCGACATGATGACCTTCAACGCTCATAAGAATCACGGACCGAAGGGTATCGGAGCTCTCTACATCAAAAAAGGCGTGAAGATCAGAAAACTGATGGATGGCGGCGCGCATGAATCCGGAATGAGGGCAGGAACAGAAAATCTGCCTGCTATAATGGGTTTCGCCAAAGCCGCAGAGATAGCATACAGAGATATGGAAAAGAATAATGAATACATAACAGGCTTAAGGGACAGGCTTATAAAAGGACTGACTGAAATTGATCACATAACTTTGAACGGCCCGAAAGGCGATACCATTTCCAAGAGACTCCCTCACAATGTCGATATTACTTTTCATTATATTGAGGGTGAAGCTATTCTTATGCACCTTTCACTAAGAGGCATCTGTGTTTCTTCAGGATCAGCATGCTCTTCAAAAACTCTCGAACCTTCACATGTACTGACAGCTATAGGTCTCAAGCATGAACAGGCTCACGGATCCATCAGATTTACAGTGTCCAAATTCAATACCGCTGACGAAATTGATGAAACGGTGAAAAATGTTAAAGAAGTAGTCGAGATATTAAGAAGCATGTCCTCATTTAATCCCGAGGAGCACAGCGAACTGAATAATCCTGATGCAAAGACATTTTATAAAGAAAAAAATAAAGAGGAATAAAAAATGGCTCTGAAATATACCGAAAAGACCATAGATCATTTTACCAAACCTAGAAATATGGGAACTCTTGAAAATGCGAACTCGGAAGCTACTGAAGGAAGCCCTGCCTGTGGTGATATGGTCAACTACACTTTGAAGATCAATCCGGAAACTTTAATAATCGAGGATATTAAGTTCAAGTCCTACGGCTGCGCTTCAAATATCGCAACTGCTTCGATCGCTACAGAGATGGTAATGGGAAAACACATTGACGAAGTCAAGCTTATGGGCACCACTCAGGCTGCGACTGAACTTGGAGGACTCCCTCCCGTAAAGATGCACTGCAGCGTTCTCGCAATAAACGGGATCAAGGCTGCGATCAGGGAGTTTGAAAAAAAGATAGGAAGAATTACCGATGAAAAAAGGGTGATCACTGAAAAAGCACTTTTGAACATTTTGAAGAATGTAATGCATCCCAAGCATGGCGTAAATCTTGTTGACAATGACAACATTCAAAGGATAAGAATAGACGGTCAGGATATTTTCATTATAATTACACTCGAGCCTGACGAAGAGATGTTCGCAACAAATATTCATGATGAAGTCATGGAGCATCTCGAAAGCATGAAGTGTACACACGAGATCATGGTGAAAATTGAATCAAAAACAGGAAGTTTCATATAATGTACAAGCACATTTTCGGTCCTGTACCTTCAAGAAGACTCGGTGTTTCGCTCGGGATCGATCTCGTACCGCACAAAGTCTGCTCACTGAACTGCATTTACTGCGAGTGCGGCAAAACGACTGATCTTACGCTTGAGAGAAAAGAATATGTTCCTTTCGATGAAGTAATTGAAGAGCTTGACCGTTTCATGTCAGAAAATCCGAAACCCGACTATATTACTTTTTCAGGATCGGGGGAACCAACGCTAAATTCACGGATCGGCGATATCGTCAGCTATATAAAGAATGAATATCCCGATATTTCACTCGCACTTCTTACAAACGGAACACTTCTATCAGATCCTGAGGTCAGAAAAGAAATTGTGGAGTGCGATCTTGTTCTTCCCTCTTTTGACGCGGCAACTGAAAAAGCTTTTCTTAAGATCAACAGACCATCACCTGACATTGAACTTGGGCAATATCTTAACGGCATAATAGAATTCAGAAAAGAATTCAAGGGAAAAATATGGCTTGAAGTTTTTATTCTTCCCGGATACAATGACAGCAATGAAGATCTTTCTGCGATGAAAGAAGCGATAATAAAGATAAAACCCGACTCAGTTCAGCTTAATACACTTGACAGACCGGGAGCAGTTGAAGGGCTTGTGCCCGAACCACGGGAAATGCTGCAGAAGATAGCTGACGGCTGGGGGCTCGACAATGTGGAGATCATAGCCAAAGTCTCAAAAAGAAAAGATGAAAGGTCGTTCAACAAAGACATTGAGTCAGCGATCCTCGAAACAATTTCAAGAAGGCCGTGCACGCTTGAAGATCTTACAGACATATTGGGACTTCACGAAAATGAGATCAACAAATATCTTTCAACACTCGAAAATGACGGCAGGATCAAACCGGAAAGACTTGAGCGCGGAATATTTTACAGGTTGCGTTAACAGTCATGTTTTGTTAAATTATATTTAAAAACGGAGGAACTCATGCATAAAAATCTCTTTATTATTGCCGTTCTATTCTTTTCGGTGATCAGTTTAGCTCAAACTCTGGACGGTCATTTTATCCAGAGCGATGATTATTTTATTTCCGACACAGATCTTGAAGGTCACAGCTGGATAGGTATTGAAGTGGCGAAAATGATCCAGGCTCCCGGACCGGACACGAACGGAGAAGCTAAATTCCTTGTCGTCAGGGACGGCAAAGAAAAGTGGACAAAACATTACTGGCAGACCCGTATCGCTCAAAGCGACGAGATCAAGCTTGGTTTACCTGTAATTATGTTCGATTATACAAGCGGAGGTAACTATATTCCGCCTAAAGACAGAAAGATAGCGAGAACACATAAATGGTTCATGGCGAAGATCACAGACACTTCAACTGCTTATAAGGGTAATGTTCTCGTTTCGGGCGGCTATACGGTGAATACGAATAATATCAGGCTTCTGATCGACGGAAGCGAAAAACCCGTAGAAGCCGTTAAGACACCGCCTAAAAGATACGATCAGAAAATCGAGACCCCAGTCAGGCATGAACAGGTAAGCGACGGAAGATTTTTAAAGATCATCAAAGCCACCTACGGCGGTTTCCTGCCCGAGAACTCGGTTGATGTTACCGCTTATCTTCAATCAAGGATCAGCGGCGGAAAACTTAATGCTAAAGCAGATGACGGTTTTTTGAGAGTGAATATGAATTCCGGTTTTGAGAAAACGCTCAAGATCAAATATGAGACTAACGAAGGCGTTTTCGAGACCGCAGTTTTACACGGGATGGAAACGAATCTGCCCGATAAGAATCACCGTAAGGTCAAGTAAAACAAAAGAGCCGGAAATTTCCGGCTCTTTACATTTTAGTCAAGCGAGTGGACGAGAAGTCCGGAGCGAAGTTTCGGCTCGAACCATGTTGACTTGGGCGGCATGACCTCACCGGCATCAGCTATGTTCATCAGCTCTATTATTGATGTCGGATACATAGCGAAAGCTACCTGAAATTTTCCGCTGTCCACGAGCCTTTCAAGCTCCTGAAGCCCTCTTATTCCGCCGATAAAATCGATCTCATCCGAAGTTCTCGGATCTTTTATTCCGAAGAACGGATCGAGAATATTATGCTGAAGATAGTAGATGTCTAAAGATTTTACCGGATCTTCCTTTTCGAGATACTCATCCCTTATAGTCAGCTTGAACCATTCGCCGTTGAAATACATTCCGGCTTCGCCTTTTTTAGCGGGTTTGTATCTCTGTTTCCCAATTTCTCCGGTTTCGTAATACTTGTCAATGGCTGCGAACATCTGCTCTTCCGTCTGACCGTTAAGGTTCTTCAAAACCCTATTGTAATCCATGATATGAAGCTGATCGTGCGGGAAAAGAACTGAAAGGAAGAAATTGTATTCCTCATTCCCGGTGTGGTTCGGATTGGCGGCTTTTCTTCTTGAAGCTACCATGGCCGCAGAAGCCGATCTGTGATGACCGTCCGCTACATATAGATTGGGAGTTTTCTCAAAAAGTTCGATTATTTTCTCAGAAACTTCATCGTCCTCGATTATCCATACGGTGTGTCCGATACCGTCAGTTGCCCTGAAATCATAAACGGGAGTTTTTTTAACAGCTTCTGCAACGAGAGCATCAATTTCCTTATTCGCATCATAAGTCAGAAAGATCGGTCCCGCATTGATGTTCGTTACATCCACATGCTTTATCCTGTCCTCTTCCTTGACCTTTCTCGTGTGCTCGTGCTTTTTTATGACATCGTCATCATAATCCTTCGCGCTGCAGCAGCCCACTATACCGTACTGCTCTCTTCCGTCCATTGTCTGACGGTAAATGTAGAGCCTTTCCTTTTCTTCCTGAATGAACCAGCCGTTCTTTAAGAATGATCCGTAATTTTCCTTAGCTTTCTGATAAACTTCCTCGGCATAGTGATCAGTTTCGGGAGGAAGGTCTATTTCGGGCTTATTAATATGAAGGAATGAATATTCGTTCCCCTTCGCTATCTCTCTCGCCTCATCGCTGTTTATAACATCGTAGGGAAAACTGGCGATCTTTTCTTCCAGACCGTTTTTCGGCCTGACAGCTTTAAATTTTCTGAGTACTGCCATTTCGCGCTCCGTTTTATTTTAATTGTTTAAATTAACAGAATGAATATAAATTCAATTCAATTTTATATCAAGATATTTTATTACTTCAAATTTTGAACAGTTCTACATTTCAGAATCTATCACGCAGGTTGAATCTATACCGCCTCTAGTGTTATAAACTGTCTCGACCTTCAAATATCTAGGTTTAAGGACTTTTTTCAGATCCTTATAGATCCTATCCGTCAACGCTTCCTGATAAATCCCGACATTCCTGAACGATATCAGATAATATTTTAGCGATTTAAGCTCTATAATCTTTTTGTCGGGAATATAATTTATGCTCAAGAATCCATAATCGGGCAGGCCTGAGAACGGACACACTGCGGAAAGTTCATCGGTATCGTAGGTAATATCCTGAGTTTCGCCTTTGTAGTCTATCGTTTCGAGAAAATCCGCTTTGATCGCTTTCTCCGTTTCGAACTTG
>JAFGUL010000150.1 GCA_016938535.1 Candidatus Delongbacteria bacterium | reverse complement strand
TTGGTCTCTTTAGAATTAAAAAGCTGATTGAAAGTAATGAAGTTTCCGTCGGGAATATATTCAAGCGTAAAATAATAATTACCAAGATCAGGATCGTAACCGAAATCGAAGACTTTAGCTATATTCTTATGGTTAAGAGCACACATGAGCCTGAATTCGTTCTTCAGTCTCTGGATCTTTTTCTGTGTTGAATGCCTGTTGAGCAGTTTCAGTGCAAGAAGGTTCCTGTTGTAATCTTCAACCAGATAAACAGTGCTTGAACCGCCTTTCCCGAGCTTTCTGACCACATTATACTTATTATCAATTGTTTTTATGCTTTCGGTTTCCAAAATAGATCCTACATTCTGTTAATTTTCTCTATATTGAGCATGTCCATACATTTTCCGTAAACTGAAAGAAGTATGTTTAAGAGCATTGACCTCGCATCAGTTATATTCCTTTCCTCACCGGCGACCCTGTTGTTCTGATAGAATCTGTTGAACGATTTTGAAAGGTCAAGCAGGTAATTCGCTATAACGGAAGGTTCGTTCTCATTTCGGGCGAGAATGACTTTCTCTCCGAACTGTTCGATCAATTTGAGAAGCTCAAAGGAATAATCATCAGTAAGAAGGCTGTGATCGATATCATTATCCGTATCACTTAACCTGTCGAGTATGTTTTTCATGCGGACATAAGAATATTGTACATGCGGGCCTGTCTCACCCTCAAAAGAAAGAGTTTTTTCCCAGTCGAAAACGATATTCTTGATCCTGGAAACAGAGAGATCATTAAAGATCACAGCCCCGATACCGATCTTATCAGCGGTTTTTTCCCTGTCTGATATCTCAATATCCCTTCCGTCAATTATTTCAAGCACTTTCTGCCTGGCTCTGTCCAAAACTTCCTCGAGCGGTACGATGTTTCCTTTTCGGGTTGACATCTGAATATCTCCGAAGCTCAGTCTTCCGAACCTGACATGCTCGAATTTACCCGAAGATGAAGGGTCGTATTTTTCTATAACCCTGAATACCTGTCTGAAATGAAGTTCCTGAGCTACATCAGTAACATAGATCACCTTATGCGGATCGAATTCTTTAAGCCTGTACATTGCCGCTGCGATATCTCTCGTCGCGTATAAAGTAGCGCCGTCGGATTTCTTTAACAGGCAGGGAGGCATATTCTCACTATCATCAAATTTTACAACGAGCGCGCCTTCGCTTATTTCAGTGAGGTTTTTGTCATTGAGCCTGTTTATAGTTTCTTCGAGGAATTGAATGTAAAAGGATTCACCTGTAACGAAATCGAATTTCACATTCAGTCTGTCATAAATCTCATTGTATGCTCTCATCGAAACATCTATGAAAAGTTTCCACCATTTTACAGCTTCAGGATCTTTGTTTTCCAGTCTGATGAACCATTCCCTCGCACTTTCTTCGAGAGAGCGATCGTTTTCTGCCTCTGAGTGAAATTTCACATAGAGATCGTTTAAGAGAAGCACTCCTTTTTGTCTGAGTTCTTCTTCCGAAGACCAGAGTTCGATCGCCCGTATAAGCTTGCCGAACTGTGTCCCCCAGTCACCGAGGTGGTTGACCCCGACCGTTCTGTAGCCCAGAAATGAATAAATATTGTGAAGCGACTGCCCTATGATAGTGGATCTGAGGTTATGGATACCCATGTTCTTTGCCACATTAGGGTGCGAATAGTCAATTACTATCGTTTTGCCGCTTCCTGTCGATCCGAGTTCTCTGAATATTTCACCGCTGACGAATTTATTACAAAGAATCTTTGAGTACATTTTACGGTTGTATTTAAAGTTCAGATATCCGCTTATGTTCGAAATACTGTCGAAATATTCATCCTGAACAAAAATTTCTTTGAGTTCATCCGCTATCGCAGCGGGAGCTTTTTTGAATATTTGGGCAAACCTGAAACAGGGTAGAGCGGAATCACCGAAATCCGGATTTTTGGGATTTTCAAAAAACTCGGGAGTAATTTTATCTTTCAGTTCAGGAAATTCCCTCCCGACCCTGTCAATAATGTGATCTGTGAATTCTATCATTTATATCGTCATTATCTCTTTTTCTTTTTCGGCTACAAGATCATCAACAGATTTAATATATTTGTCGGTGAGCTTCTGAACTTTTTCTTTCTCGATATCTCTCAGGTTCTCGCTCAGGCCTTCTTTAGTCAGTCTGTCAAGTTCCGAATTTGTGTCTTTTCTCGAATTTCTTATAGTGATCTTAGTGTTCTCACCCTCTTTCTTAATGTTTTTGACCAGATCTTTCCTGGTTTCTTCTGTCAGCGCAGGTATCTGAACACGGATTATGTTACCGTCGCTCATCGGATTGAAACCGAGATTGGCGTTGATAATGCCCTTTTCAATATTTTTGATCTGGCTTTTATCCCAGGGTGTGATCACTATCATTCTCGGTTCAGGTATAGAAATATTAGCGACCTGATTCAGCGGAACCAGTGCTCCGTAAGATTCGACTTTCACGGGATCAAGAGTGTGCTGATTTGCTTTTCCGGCCTTAACTCTTTCAAATTCATGAGTCAGGTGCTCGATGCCCTTTTTCATTTTGTCTTCGCATTCATCCATGATTGGTTTTACTTTTTCCATGTCGTTTACTGTCATGATCTGCTCCTTTTCTAATTTAGTTATTTCAAATCAATATAAAATTTAAGCTAAGCGGGGTTCAAAGTCAACATTTATCCTTGTGCGTTCGTAAAATAAAATATTGCTGCCGCTACCGCAAGGACTGTTACAACGGCAAATGCGATCTTGAGTTTACTATAAGGTCTTTCACCCTGAACTTCGCCGGTCCTTGCATTCACAAGAAATCTGAAAAGTTTGTTTTTATACCTGTAAGCGCTTACATAGACAGGCAAAAGGATATGCTTGAATGTGATGTCTTTGTGAGCTGTGCTTACCTGAAAAATCCTTTGCGTATCACCTCCGATATCCCGTCTGACATCCTGTCTGATAACATTATCCATGATCTTTTTTGCGATCTCAAAGCCTTCTTCCAGCCCTATGCCGTATTTTTCAGTAATAAATCCGCTTAGGTACTTCTCGTCAAAAGGGACCAGGTTTTCAAGATCCCACGGTTCAAGCGCATAAATATACTTGTCCGGAAGTGACTTCGAGGCTACGGTCAGAACATCATCGAAAAATCTCTTTACCCTGCCTGACGCAAAATACCACCGTGTCTTTCTGACCTGTCTGGTTTTGGTTACCTTCTTTCCGTTCTCTGTAGCCGTATAGGTTTCAGTTACATAATAGTAAACACCTCTCTGGCCGGTATAGTTCGAACTTGTGTCAGTGTCATAAGTCCAGTAGGGTATGTATATACCTTTGAAATGATCTATGTTCAATCCGGATTTCTTAAGATCATCCGGTGCGAACCAGAGCTTTTTTATCCATTTGCGCATCTCTGAGATCGCATCTTTTTTTTCAATCCTGAACGGGAGGAGTGATCTTGGAGAAAGCATCTGTTCATCATGTGCAGAGCTGATAATAAGAGGAACTGCGCAGTAGGGACATTCAGATGAAACGATCTTCGGGTCTATAGTAGATGAAGCCCCGCAGTTCTCGCACTTTACCACATGAACTGTAATTGTATTATCTGTTGCGGAGCTGTCTTTCAGATGAGAATGAAAATCGAGTTCCTCGATCGAAACCTCGATCTGAGGTATCTCATTTTCCGTTCCGCAGTATTCACACTTCAGTTTCGAAGTGCCGGGTTTATACTTTAAATCAGCACCGCAGTTTACGCATGAAAAAGTTCCGCTTTCTGTATTTATATCACTGTGATCTTCCATATTATGCTCCCGGGATCGGCGGCGGTACAGTCTTAAAAACTTCTTTAAGTTCGGGAATTTTTTCAGCAGGTGTCCACTCGCTCATACCTTCTCTCCATACAAGAGTATCTCTGCCGAACTGATTCTGAGAGGACATAGTTTTAAGTGCCGCAAGATCATGCGGACCGTTCTGCTGTCCGTTCAATACTATGAAGAATTTTACTGCGGAAGGAACAGGCGGCGGTCCTTGAGGTGCTCTGGAATTGTCAGGATTCATTGCTTTACCCATCTGGTTCGCCATGGCGAATCCCATGCCCATACCCATGCCTGCGCCGGCAGTTCCGCCTTCGTTCTCGGCGGCTTTTTCCATCGCTTTGGCAGTTTTCATTCTTGTCAGTTTATCAAGATCGATCTTATCAAGCCTTGAAAGTTCGAATATCTCTTTCTTGATCTCTTCCGGCATTGAGATATTTTCAATTAAGAATTTTGTTACTTCGATCCCGTATTTTTCAAACTCAGGAGCGAGTATCTTAAGTACGATTTCCGAGATCTCATTCAAATCGCGCGCATATTTCTCGATAGGTATCTCCGCTTCGCCTATCGCATCGGTAAATCTCGTAACTATCAGACTTCTTAATTGACCGTTAATGCTTTCAGTGGTAAAATTTCCGTCAGTACCCACTATCTCTTTTATAAATACCGGCCCGTCCTTCACTCTCATAACATAAGTTCCGAATGCGCGGATCTCGATCATACCGAATCTGTCGTCTGAAAGAGTTACCGGATTTTTCGTTCCCCATTTCTGATCGGTAATGTTTCTCGTGCTTAAGAAATAGACTTCGGCTTTAAAAGGACTGTTGAAACCGTATTTCCAGCCTTTAAGTGTTGAAAGTACGGGAAGATTTTCTGTCGTGAGGGTGTACATGCCCGGCATAAATACATCTGCGATCTGTCCTTCATTTATAAACACTGCCATCTGTCCTTCTCTGACTGTAAGTTTAGCACCGTTCTTGATCTCATTCTGGTATCTTTCGAACCTGTAAGCCAGAGTATCCTGAGTAGGATCGAGCCACTCAATGATATCTATGAACTCGCCTTTTAATTTACTGAAAAATCCCATTTCAACCCCTGTTTTTTGGTTTAATGTTTAGTTTATAAAATATATGAAACAATCCGTTCAAAATCAAGGTAATAAGAAAGCCCCTTTTGCGAGGGGCTTAACTTGAAATTATGTGTAAAAGTAACTATTTGTAATCTATAGGATCAACTTCTTTGTTGATGACCATGAGTCCGTTGCCTGCAAGAGCCGCCATTTCGTCTTCTCCGGGGTAAACAACGACAGGTGCGATCCATGAAGTTCTTTCCTCGATCTGCTTATTGAAGTCGGGGTTGAAAGCTATACCGCCGGTAAGAATGATCGCGTCAACCACACCTTTAAGGACTGTTGATAGTTCACCTATTGATTTTGCAACCTGATAGATCATAGCATCGTGGATCCTTATCGCTTCTTCATCTCCTGCCAGGCATCTTTTCTCAACATCATAGGCATCGTTCGTTCCTAGATATGCAGCGAATCCACCTTTACCTTTGAACATCAGTTTCATTTCTTCGTGAGTGTATTTTCCGCTGAAAGCCATAGCGCATACATCACCAACAGGTAGCGTTCCGCTTCTTTCCGGGCTGAAAGGACCTTCACCGTCAAGCGCCTGGTTCACATCAACGACTCTTCCTTTTCTGTGTGCGCCGACTGAAATCCCGCCTCCGAGATGAGCTACGATCACATTCACTTCATCGTATCTCTTGGAAACACTTTTTGCATATCTTCTTGCTACAGCTTTCTGATTAAGCGCATGAAAGATTGATCTTCTTACAAAAAGCGGATGTCCGGTCACTCTGGCGATATCATCCAATTCATCTACAACTACAGGATCGGTTATTACGGCAAGAGCACCGTTGTTCAGTGATCTTGCAATATCTTCAGCTATAAAACATCCGAGATTGCTCGCATGTTCCTTGTTGTTGGCTATTATGTCTGCCTTCATCTGCTCATTGACCAGAAATACGCCTGAGGGAACAGGTTTTACAAGTCCGCCTCTGCCGACTACGATCTTGATCGTGTCAAGAGAAATTTCGGCATCTTTCAGTTCTTTCAAAATAACCTGTTTTCTGAAATCGTACTGGTCGATTATCTTTGTGAAAGGTGCCAGCTCTTCGACCGAATGCTTGATATTTTTCAGAAATTCAAGTTTTTCTCCGTCATAAACTGCTATTTTTGTTGATGTTGATCCCGGGTTTATCGCCAGTATCCTTTTGGTTTCCATTCTAACTCCGTTTTTTATATTTGAATTATTTTGACATCATACATGCAAGAGCAATAGAATATGTTTTCGTTTTCGAGCTGTCACCTCTCGAAGTCAGTACAGCCGGACATTTAGCTCCAACTACCAGCGCGGCAAGTTCCCCGCCTGCCAGTTTTGTACAAGTCTTGAAGAAAACATTTCCGGATTCGATATTGGGGAAAACAAGGCAGTCGGCATCTCCTGCAACAGGGCTGGAAAGTTTTTTGATCCTTACGCTTTCTTCATCAATTGCGACATCGAGTGCCAAAGGTCCGTCAACGACGGCATTCTTAATCTGTCCTCTTTCGTTAGCTTTTGAGATTATCGCTGCATCTACGCATGCCTGCATACCGGCAGACATCTGTTCTGTTGCTGCGATCATTGCAACTTTCGGAACTTCGATCCCAAGAGCGTGAGCTGCATTTATAACATAATTTGTGATAGCTGTTTTCTGATTCAGGTCAGGAGCAGGTATTATCGCTACATCGCCTACAACCAGAAGTTTTTTATAGGTGGGAACTTCAACGACTGTGACATGGCTCAGGATCGCTTTAGGCGGAAGAAGTCCTTTTTCTTTGTTCAGGATAGCACGCATATATTTATCTGTGCTTACAAGACCCTTCATGATAAAATCGGCTTTGCCTTCGTTTATTAGCTCGACTGCTTTCATTGTAGCTCTCATTTCGTCGCTTTCGTCAACGATGGTGAATCTGGCGACATCGATATTTTCTTCTGCGCAGACCCTTTCGATCTCGGATTTTGTTCCGACAAGTGTAGCTTCAATTATCCCGAGTTCTACTGCAGCATTGACAGCTTCTATCGTATGGTTGTCAACAGCGTAAGCGGCAACCAGTCTTTTTTTAGGTCTTGATCTCAGAATTTCAAACATTTGTTCAAGTTTTGTAACAGGCATGATGGGCTCCGTAATTATTTTTTAGTAGATCAGTTTTATTTCAAGAGGTACAAAAATAATTTTTTTGATCTGTTTAGTCAAGATTTAATTTTTACGGAAAAATATGCAGGATTTAAAAATTATTCTTCGTCCGGCATAATAAATATGAGCATTATGTAAATCAGAATACCCGGAAATGCCGCAGAGAAGATCGAAGCGAGCACATACGCAATTCTTACAATTGTAGGGTCCCAGTCAAGCCATTCAGCAATGCCTCCGCAAATGCCGAATAACATTGTGTTCTTTTTCGATTTAGTGAGTCTCATTTTATTCTCCGTCTTTTTCTCATTAGACAGTCTTTCCGAAAAAAAGTTGTCACTTCTTAGAATCGCCGATATTCATAAGAGGAAGAGGGTTCGGACTGTCACCATTAAGGAAATAAATCTTCGCATTATCGTCTTTGGAGATCGCCTTTAAAGCTTCGAGGGCCTGAAGTTTAATGTAATTAGTATTGTTCGCAATCGACTTATTTATCGCTGAGATCCTGTAAGCTTCAGCGTCTGCGAGAAGCTTGATCTTGTCCGCGTCCATTGCCGCAGCTGTTTTTTCGGCCTCAGCCTGAGCGATCTTCTGCTGCTGTTCGGTCTTGAACCTTTCAAGTTCGGCCTTCTGTTTTTCGACTTCCTGTTCTCTTTCCTTCTTTTTTTCGATGGCGAGAGTTATGAATTTAGGCAGAGTGATATCCCTTATAAGAACCGCGCTCACCTCAACTCCTTTAGGAGCAAGATATTCCTGAAGTCCGGAAAGTAAAGACATTTCAAGTACGGTCTGAGTCTCATCTGTAAAGAAATCTTCGGCTCTTTTTATTGATTTACCCTGCTCTCTTATAATTGACCGGAGTTTAGGAACTATCTGCACTCTTAATACATCCTCGAACTTGCCGGTAGATCTCAATATCTCGGGAGTTGCTTCGGCGACAAGTCTGAACTGCACACTTACATCAACGCTGGTCTGGAGCTGATCCTGTGTAGGTACCTGAGCCTGCTCAAGATGTGTCTTCTGTCTGACATCGTATATATGCCATTTGTAGAGGGGATTAACAGGAATATGCAGACCT
>JAFGUL010000149.1 GCA_016938535.1 Candidatus Delongbacteria bacterium | reverse complement strand
TTGACTCCTATATTCATTTGTAGTTTTTTCTTCGTGAAAAATTACCTTAGAAATTACAGTTTTTTGCCTGATTTTGCAAGTTATTTTTTGGTTAAAAACGATTTGAAAATCCATAACTGTAAAAAAAATGAAAAATATTAAAAAAAAGTCTTGCTATGACACTATTTGGCATACCTCTAAGTTTATATTTAATCCGGTTGACTATGAAACGATTGTAATTTATATTTACGGTTATTTTGTAGGTCATTTATATAATTTAATATAGGAGCGCAGGATGCAAAAAGAATCAGTTGCAATCTTATGCGGGGGAGGACCGGCCCCGGGCATAAACACGGTGGTGGCTACGATCGCAAAAAGATTCATCGACAAGGGTTTCAGAGTTCTTGGACTTAATTACGGTTACAAGACTTTATTTACTGAAGAACCCGACTTTATCGAGTTCAATTTCGATCTGGCCGACAGGATCTTCAACAAAGGCGGATCATACCTCAGAATGAGCAGGCACAAACCGAAGGATTCAGAATTTTCGACGGAATTCTTCGCGGAACACAATGTTAAGCTGCTTGTAACGATCGGAGGGGATGATACGGCCTCATCTGCCAACAGGCTTACTAAATTTCTCGAGGATCATCAGATAAAGATCCAGAACATTCATGTTCCAAAAACGATAGACAACGATCTTCCTCTGCCGCACAATCTTACAACTTTCGGTTATCATTCAGCCAAAAATGAGGGTGTAAAGATAGCTTCTACTGTTTATGAGGACGGCAGAACGAGCGGGAACTGGTTCGTTGTATGTTCAATGGGCAGAGAAGCCGGACATCTCGCATTCGGTATCGGGGCCAGCGCACATTACCCTATGATAATCGTGCCTGAAATGTTCAAAAATGTCGAGATCACCTTTGAAAGAATGATCAGAATGATGGTATCGGCTATCGTTAAAAGAATACTTCTCGGAATAGATTACGGCGCGATAATCATAAGCGAGGGTGTTTTTCATTTCATGACAGACGAAAGAATAATCGAGTCAGGCATAACTTTCTCTTACGATGAACACGGACATCCCGAGCTCGGAAAGGTCAGTAAGGCCCACATCTTCAACTCTCTGCTGCAGCTTGAACTTAACAGACTCAGGATCAAAGTGAAAAGCCGACCTGTAGAGATAGGTTATGAAATAAGGTGTATAGATCCTACCGCTTTTGATCTCAGGTACTGTTCTGCACTCGGTAATGGAGTCCAGGAGCTTTTCGAAAGAGGCGAGAGCGGCTGTATCGTAGTTTCCCGTCCGGACGGCAAGGTTGAACCTCTTTACCTTAAAGACATCGCGGGTGAGGACGGTAAGATCAAACCGAGACTATTGGAAACGGAAAGTGAAGCCTACAAACTGATATTCAACAGTATGGCCTCAATTAAAGAGGCTGACTACGATGATGCAAAAAAATATCTTTCAGAACCTGAAAAGTACGATCTGAAGAACATACTGGCAATGTAAAAGGAGAATAATAAAATGAGTGAAAATACAGAAAAAATTAAAATGCTCGACCTTTCAATATCACAGATTGAGAAATCTTACGGCAAAGGTACCATAATGAAACTCGGAGAGGATAAGCCTATTCTCAAACTTGAAGCAATCTCAACCGGCTCAATCGGTCTTGACATCGCTACGGGGATCGGAGGATTCCCGAGAGGAAGAATAATCGAGATATTCGGACCTGAAAGTTCGGGAAAGACTACACTGGCGCTTCACGCGGTAGCAGAAGCACAGAAAGCCGGCGGGATCGCAGCGTTCATTGACGCTGAGCACGCAATGGACACAGGTTATGCCGAAAAGATCGGAGTGGATGTAAAAAACCTTCTCGTGTCTCAGCCCGACTACGGCGAGCAGGCGATGGACATTACAGAAACTCTCGTCAGGTCAAATGCTGTCGATATCATTGTTGTGGATTCTGTTGCGGCTCTGACCCCTAAGGCTGAAATTGAGGGTGAAATGGGCGATTCCCACATGGGACTTCAGGCAAGACTCATGTCTCAGGCTCTCAGAAAACTTACTTCCGCTATTTCAAGATCAAAATGTATCGTAATATTCATTAATCAGATCAGAATGAAGATCGGTGTAATGTTCGGGAACCCTGAAACTACTACAGGCGGTAACGCGCTTAAGTTCTACTCTTCGATCAGGCTTGATGTAAGAAAGATCTCCAGCCTCAAGGATAAAGAAGATTTTACAGGCAACCGTACGAGAGTTAAAGTGGTCAAGAACAAGGTCGCTCCGCCTTTCAAAGTAGCCGAGTTCGACATGATCTACGGTTCAGGAATATCCCGCATTGGTGAGATAATCGATATAGCCGTCGAGAAAGATATTGTCAAGAAATCAGGATCATGGTTCTCTTACGGTGACGAAAGAATAGGACAGGGGAAAGACAAGGTCAAGGTCTATCTTGAAGAGAATCCGGCTCTCCTGACAGAGATCGAAAATAAAATAAAAGAAATTTTCGCAATATAATACTTAAATTTTAGAGGAAATCGTGGAAGATCTGGGAAAACTGATAAACACAAGGATCGAAAAGATCGATAAACTAAGGGAAATGGGAATCAATCCGTTCCCCTACAATTTTGAGATTACGGACTATTCAGCCGATATCAAAAACAATTTTGAATCGTACAATACAAATGACGAGGAATTCAAACCTGTTTCCGCTGCGGGAAGAATAATGTCCGTCAGGCTTATGGGGAAAGCGGCATTCTGCACGATCCATGACAAAAAAGGAGATATTCAGCTTTATGTCGCCCAGAAAAATATAGGTGACGAAAGTTATGAAATGTTCAAGATTCTCGACATCGGGGACATTATCGGGGTCAAGGGCATCGTCAAAAAAACCAAGGTCGGCGAAATCACGATATATATAGACTCTTTGACGCTTCTGACCAAGAACATACGGCCTCTGCCTATAGTCAAAGAGAAAGACGGGGAGGTTTATGATGCTTTTACCGATAAGGAGCAAAGGTACAGGAACAGGCATGTCGATCTGATCGTAACTCATGGCGTTAAAGAAACATTCGAGAAAAGGATCAAGATAATCAAGACGATCAAAAGAACACTCGACGACAAGGGATACTTAGAAGTTGAAACCCCTGTTCTGCTTCCGATCTACGGCGGTGCCAATGCGAGCCCTTTCACTACTCATCACAACTCTCTCGATATGATGCTTTACCTGAGGATTTCTCTCGAGCCTTACCTGAAAAGACTGATTGTCGGCGGAATGGACAGGGTTTACGAGATCGGAAAATGCTTCAGGAACGAGGGAATGGACAGGACCCACAACCCGGAATTCACAATGCTCGAGCTTTATCAGTCTTACGCGGATTACCAGGACATGATGGATCTGACCGAGGAACTCATAGTGAGATCATGCAAAGAGATCCACGGGAAAACTACAATTGAATTCGACGGGAACGAGATAGACCTGAAAAGACCGTGGCGAAGGCTCAAAATGGTTGATGCGATCAAAGAATATACCGGAACTGATGTAGAGAGCCTTTCAGACGAAGAACTCCATGCCATGGTAAAGAAAAAAGGCGGAGAGATCAAAGGCGAATTCATAAGAGGGCTCGCAATAAATGAAATATTCGAACTTTATGTAGAGGAAAATCTGATCCAGCCTGTTTTCATCACTCATCAGCCGCTTGAGACAACGCCTTTGTGCAAAGTTGACTATGAGGACGAGCGTTATCTTCAGAGATTCGAACTTTTCATCAACGGGAATGAATACGCGAATGCTTACAGCGAGTCGAACGATCCGGTTTTTCAGAGAAAAACGCTCTTTGAGCAGTCTCTCCGCAGAGAATCAGGTGACGAGGTGAGCCCGATGGATGAAAATTTCGTTCAGGCGATCGAAACCGGTATGCCGCCCACGGGCGGACTCGGGCTCGGAATCGACAGGGTCGTTATGCTCCTGACTGGCGAAAGATCTATCCGTGATGTACTGCTGTTTCCCACGATGAAGCCGGAAAAATAGAGAAAATAGAACAATAAAACAGTTGACTATTTATTTGTTCTTGTTTAATTTACATAAAGATAAATATTTAAGACGAGTTGTGCCTAATGCTGAATGTAGCGGTGATAGACGACGATATACTTGCTTTGAGACTGATGAAGGACAGTGTGGAAAATCTCGGTTATAAATGCAAGATATTCAACAATCCTGATACGGCTCTAGCCGGAATAAAGAATTTTGATGTTGTTTATGTTGACTATCATCTCGGGAGAGTTAACGGAAAGGACTTACTGAAGAAAATAAAATCCGAGAAAGAGGATATTATTGCAATTATGATCTCTGGCTATATGATCGAACATATAGTAAATAAAGAATTGAAAGAAATGCTTTATGCTTTTTACTCAAAACCTCTGGATCTTAACAGGTTTAAAACCGATCTCGATGCGATATCAAAGCTTCTAAGCAGTAAAAATTAAAATTAAAGGGCGAAATTTTCGCCCTTTTTCTTTATTCAAAAATTGATCTTACAAATTTTTCCGGATCGAACTCCATAAGATCCTCTTTCTGCTCCCCGATACCAATAAATTTAACCGGGATATCCATTTCCTGATTTATAGCTATCGTTACACCGCCCTTTGCCGTCCCGTCAAGCTTTGTCAGAACGATCCCCGTAACACCGGAAGTGCTGCTGAACTGTTTTGCCTGGCTTAAAGCATTCTGGCCGGTCGTCGCGTCAAGAACAAGAAGAACTTCGTGAGGCGCGTCAGGATTCAGCTTTTTCAGCACTCTCGATATCTTTTCAAGCTCGTTCATCAGATTTACCTTATTGTGCAGCCTTCCTGCCGTGTCTATCAGAACAACATCAGCTCCTCTCGCCTCTCCGGCCTTATACGAATCGTAAGCCACCGCCGCAGGGTCTGAATTCATCTGATTTTTGACGAAATCGCAGTCAGATCTTTTCGCCCATTCCTCGAGCTGCTCTATCGCCGCCGCCCTGAATGTATCCGCCGCCCCGATAAGAACTTTTAGGCCGAGACTCTTATAATAATGTGCAAGCTTTCCGATAGTCGTCGTCTTTCCGTTCCCGTTCACGCCAACAACCAGGATCACATGAGGTTTTGACACGATCTCCGTCTTATGCCTGTCTTTATTCAGCATTGAAATTATAACGCCCTTTATAAGCTCTTTAATGTCCTCAATACCCTCGCCCTTCGACATTCTGCCCCGAACCTCTTCAAGTATCTTCTCAGTCGTTTTAACACCGATATCCGAAGTATAGAGAGCTTCCTCAAGTTCTTCAAGCGTGTCCTCGTCAATTTTATCAGATGAAACAATAGACCCGATCTTCCCGAGAATATTATTTTTCGTCCTAGAAAGCGATCGAGAAAGCTTTTCGAACATCGAAATTTTAGGCTTGATCTCTTCTTTGATAACCGCGGGAACATCAATCACTTTTTCCGGTGCTTCAACGATCACTTCTTCGGTGAACTCGACCTTTTTTGGCTTTCTATCTCTTAAGAGAACTTCCATCTCTTTAACAAAAGCTGGATCATTAAGATAATCCCTGACCCTTTTTCTTCTAAAAAAACCCATAACCGCCTTTTTGATAAAATTAGGTATGAAATATACAAAATAAAACATAATATATCAATAAGAGGAACGATCAATTCATTTTATAGTTGAATAAGCGTAAATAAATTTATAAATTTAAGCAAAATAATTAACGGAGGTCTCATGAAGAAACTGCTTTTCTCAACCATAATACTGATAATGATACTTTCCTGCAATAAAACTGCTTCCGCTTCATCAGATGACGAGATCGTAGCAACCTGGCGTGGGGGACAGATAACGCTTAAGGAGTTTGAGGATTTCGCGCTTTATTATGCTTTCGAAGATTCAGCAACTGCCGTAGATAGCTCTTTTGACGAACGCAGGAAAATACTCAAAGATATGATAAAATATAAACTTGTAGAAAAACTCGCAGACAGTCTAAGACTTGACACAATGAAAGTTATGAAAGAATCTTACAAAAGAAAGCTCGGAGGTGTAGCTTATAAACATTACCTTTTCCCGGACAGCGTAAGACGAAAAGTGTTTAGCGATTATGAAATTATGGATTACTACAACAACTTAAAGCTCCAGGGAGCTCAGGTCGGAAGCTTCGAACGCGAAAAACAGAAAATCATTAACGAGCTTACAAAAAAATACAAACACAAATACGATAGCATCTATAACAACTTCATAAACTTCCTATACGATAAATACGCAGTTCAAATTGATAATCCTGAAATAGCTGAATTCACAGATAAGTTCAACCTTTTACTTAAAGAAGACATACCTGTAAAAGAAGGATTCGGCAGATTCGAAGGATCAAAATCACTCGCAAATTATAACAATGATAATGTAACCGTAGAAGAAACCTTGAACTACTTTAGTAAGATCAACAAAAACACTTACCCTGCAATTAAAGAATCAGATGTTTATAATTTCATTTTCATAACTTATCAGAATGACTTACTATTAACAGCCGCAAATGATCTCGGATATACTAAGAAACCCGAAGTAATCAAAATAGTCAAAGAGGGCATGATACTTGATTATCTGGACTATTTTACTGACAGTTTTTTCAACAATCCCGACAAAATGAAAAGATGGCAAAACGAGCTTTTTAATTATTACAATACGACTATAATGCATTCAAATCTTGAGAGTTCATTTTTCAGATCGAAAGACATCAGGAAATAAAAAGAGCCGGTTTTATCCGGCTCTTTTGTAATAAGCAATTTTGCGAAATGTTACTTATTCCATTTTCTCTATTTATTGAACCTTATTTAACAAGGATCATTTTGTTTGTAAATACGCTGTTGTTAGCTTCTAAAGCGTAGAAGTAAACACCTGCGCAAAGGTTTGAAGCGTCAAAGTTAACAGTGTGAACGCCAGCGTTCATCTGACCGTCAACAAGTGACTGTACCATCTGTCCGTTATAGTTGTAAACACTAAGTCTTACATTGCTGTTAGAAGCAAGGTCAAACTTGATTGTAGTGTTCGGGTTGAACGGGTTAGGATAGTTCTGGTGAAGTTTTGTTTCAGCAGGAACATTGTTTCCTTCAATTGAAGAAGGTGTAGATAGCTGAACTGGTAATCCGTTTATTCCGGTGTAATCTTCATAACCTAATAGTACACCACCACCACCTGTT
>JAFGUL010000148.1 GCA_016938535.1 Candidatus Delongbacteria bacterium | reverse complement strand
TTCATGTTTTCGTTGATGAATTTTTGCATGTCTTCCTTTTTGGGCAGTTCGAGCTGATATTTTGATACGAACAGGCTGTTGTCCATTCCTGCAAGGGCAAATTTTACAAGTGCGTTTTCTTTGTGGGTGCAAAGGAGAATTCCTACGGGCGGATTGTCGTCTTCGGTCATTGCATTTTCCTTGTACCAGCTGAGATATGTATTGAGTTGTCCTATGTTTTCATGGCTGAATTCTTCGAGCTTTAATTCGATGAGTACATGGCATTTCAATATTCTGTGGTATAATACGAGATCAACAAAATAGTTTTTTCTGCCTATCAGTATTTTTTTCTGCCTCGCCTCAAAACAGAATCCGTGACCGAGTTCGAGAAGAAATTCCTGCACCTTGTTTAAGAGCTGATCTTCAAGCGCTGATTCGGTCATTACTTCCTTTGATTTTAGACCTATGAATTCAAATATATAAGGATCTCTGATATCTATTTCATGATTTTCCTTGGATGCTTTTCTGTTTGCGAGTTTCTGGAGTTTCTTTTTGTCATAAGATAATCCTGATCTTTCATAATACAGGCTGTTGATCTGTCTTTTGAGATCTCTGACCGACCAATTCCCGTTGATGGTTTCTATCTCATAGAATGCTCTTTTGGTCTCGTCGTCAATCGAAATAAGCTCATTAAAATGCGAGAATGACAGCTTTGATACAAGCTCATTTCCGGAAATGGGAGACACCGTCTCCCGTTTTTTAAAATCGTATGTTTTAATTCCGTCTATCAATTTGGGAGTCGCTGTCTCCCAAATTTGAGGATATAAAATATAGAAATGCCTGTATCTTCTTAATTCTCTGGCTTCTGACCTGCTGATGTTCTTTTTTTGCAGCTCAATCGATAGGTTATCAAATACAGCATCCCCGTAAGAAGCTCTGTCGCTTCCGTTCAATTCATACTCGTGAATATATGCACCAATAAACCAGTTTCTCAAAGTCAAGCTTGTGTTAACAGCCATTTTAGCCTGATATGAAAATTCTCTGTTAATGTTTACAAGATTCTTGACGAGACTTTTGAAATCTGATCGCTTTTCTTTTACCGTAGCCGGTTCATTTTTCTTAGCCTTAGATTTTGTGGACACTGTCCCCACTTTTGTAGCTGTCTTTTTATCCTTCATATCTCAAATCCTATGCTTTTCAAATTCTCTCTGATGCGGGTTTCAAGCTCTTTTGACTGCCTGAACTGCTCTGAAAGTTCGGTCGTGAGTTTTTCCATTTTTTCTTCAAAAGAAATTCCGTCGTCAATTTCATCTTCGATGCCTACATATCTGCCCGGAGTTAGGATGTAATCGTGGGTTTTGATCTCATCGAGCGTGGCTGAGCTGCAAAATCCTTTTATGTCCTCGTATTTGCCGCCGGTGTTGCGCCAGTTATGGTAAGTGTCCGCGATCTTTTTAATGTCTTCGTCGGTGAGTTCTCTTGTTTTTCTTGTTACCATGACACCGAGTTTTCTGGCATCTATGAAAAGAACTTCGTTCTCCCTGCTTCGGTATGCGGGATTTTTCTTGTTCCTGTTGAGAATCCACAGCGATACGGGAATGCCTGTCGTGTAGAATAACTGCGAAGGCATGGCGACGATGCAGTCAACAACTTTGCCGTTAAGCATATTTTTTCTGATCTCGCCCTCGCTTGAAGTATTGGACGATAAAGCCCCGTTCGCGAGCACGATCCCGGCACTTCCGTTTGGGGAAAGGTGCGTGACCATGTGTGACAGCCATGCGTAGTTTGCGTTCCCTGCCGGCGGTGTTCCGAAAATCCATCTCGGATCGTCGAGGAGTCTGTTTCCGCCCCAGTCTGAAATGTTAAAAGGCGGATTTGCTATAATATAATCGGCTTTTAAAGTCTTGTGCAGATCGTTATGAAAAGTATCCGCGTGGAAAGGACCGAGATTGCCGTCTATCCCGCGTATGGCCAGATTCATTTTGCAAAGCCGCCATGTAGTCGGGTTGCTTTCCTGCCCGTAGATAGAAATATCTCCGATCTTGCCCGAGTGCTCTTCCACGAATTTTTCACTTGATACAAACATTCCGCCAGATCCGCAGCACGGATCATAAATTCTGCCTTTATACGGTTCAAGCAGTTCAACTAAAGTTTTTACGATACATTTAGGCGTGTAGAACTCTCCTCCGCCCTTTCCTTCGGAACTCGCAAATCTGCCTAGAAAATATTCATAGACTCTGCCCAGTGTGTCTTTGTCTCTGCCTTCCTTATCACCGACTTTGATATTGGACATAAGGTCAACAAGCTCGCCCAGCCTTCTTTTGTCAAGATCGGGTCTGCCGTAATTCTTGTTCAGAACTCCCTTTAAAGAAACA
>JAFGUL010000147.1 GCA_016938535.1 Candidatus Delongbacteria bacterium | reverse complement strand
ACTGTAAAGTTCTTTTTCGATGCGGAGAACAAATGGATAATATTTCATTTTGAGAGCGAGTTTTTTTGCCTTTTTCAGCTTTCCGATATCCCTTGAAGTCTTACCGAGTACATACAGGCATTTGCTTTGAAGTCCGAAATTTATGTTCATTTTTTCGAGTTTGTCAAGCCTGTCTTTTATATTCTCCTCATCGCTTTTTATTCCAGTCATGGCACCGAGGATCTCGATATTCGCCTCATTTCCAAATTTCATTCCGTGCCTCTGCGGCAGTTTTCTGAGCTTTATGAGCTGTTTCCTTATGCTTTTCATTTCATTTTTGTCATCTTTAATAATTGCGTTATCAGTCAGAAGTCCGAGCATTTCCCACCAGCATTTACCCGTCCCGAATTCTTCATACTTTTTTGAATATTCGTGAGCTTTATCGAGATCGCTCTTCGTTCCTTTGCCGTACAGGTATCTTATGGTATATGAAGCTGATTTGATGTCCCCGACTTCAGCCCTGATGACTTCATCCGAAATTTTGAGCGCAAGGTCATAGGCCCCCCGTGAAACAGCGATAAAAGCTATTCTCGATTTTGTGTAGGGCACTTCGACCGGATGACTTATATTCATACCGTAATACAAGCCTTCCATATAGGTTCTTTCAGCTTTTTTTACATATCCGCATGTCATATAATAGCTTGCGAGATTAGTTGTCATTAAAGGCAGATCAGCTTCGATCTGTAGATCGGTCAAACACTTTACCACTTTAACCGAGTTCTTCAATGATTTTTTTACATACTCATTATCGAAATACTCATAAGCCATATTCATATACAGGATCGCATACTCCTTATAGATCGAAAATGAATCGCTGAGATCAACATCTTTTTTACTGTAGCTTAATATTTCATCAAGACATTTTTTTGATTCTTTCATGTCATCTCTGTGCATAGCTATGGTATTCTTTAAAAACAGGCTGGATACTTTCAAGCCTGGCGTCATTGTTGATTCAAGTTTCTTCAGCTCTCTCATGCCTTCTTTTTCCATTTCAACATCACCTTTGATCATAAAAGCGAAACCGGTGAAATCTATAAAGAACTCGACCCTTTCCTTACCTTTGAATTTATCTTTAAGATCATAAAAGATCTTTGAGGTTTCTTCGGGAGGCATTACATAAGCGCAGGTCTTGATCTTTTTCCACAGATAGTATTTATCTTCACCTTTCAATTCCAGGTATTTGTTAAGCAGATCTTCCGGGGCCTTGAACTGCACTCCGAAGACCAGCCCGGCAATATAGAGAAGTAATTGCTCATTGTTTTTCCAGTCGGTTATTTTGAAAGCTGTTTCTTCCAGCAAAGCCGTTAATTCCGCACCGATACTGATATTGGATGACCTTGAAAACAACTCGATTAGGTCATAAGCATAATTATATAGGTCGTTCTTTTTGATGAATTCGAATGACCTCTGAATTATATTTCTGATAGTGCCCTGATCCTTAGTTGCCCCATATCTCTTTACCACTTTCATGGCTAACGGCAAGGCTCTTTTCTCATTCGCTGCAAAATACATAATGAGGGCTTTGTATAATTTCTTCAGATCCTTTGTCTTGGAATCAATTATTGCATCGGCTATTTTTATCCTGAAAAAATCAATTTTCTTCTTCAATAGCCTCTCGTAAATGATCTCTCTTATGATCGTGTTTGAGAACTCCATCTCGTCCCGGGAAAGAGATTTGCGCACCAGGCCCTCATTTTCAGCCTTGGAAACAATTTCTTTGAATAACTTATCTTTCAGGCTTATAACTTCTCTGACTATGCCGTGATCAAAAATATCGCCGTAAACCGATCCGCCGTCAATAAATTCGGGACCTTTACCGGGGATCTCATTCAGCTTCATGAGAATTATTTCCTGGAGTGAATACGGAACCTTGCCGGACTGCTCGATATCTTTGTTGATGTAAGGCAGGATCTTTGTGATGAATAACGGATTACCCATCGTTGATCTGTGCAGCATTTTGCTTGTCTTTAAGGTGATATCTATTCCTGAAATTATTTTTGTTATCTCCTGAATATCTTTCGGGTTGAAGGGCTCAAGATCGATTATCAGAGATTCGTAGTAAGACAGAGGCGTGATCCTTACTTTTTCTCTTCCTATCGTTGTAGCTATGAAATTGACGAACGGATTTCCCTCATTTATCATTCTGTGGAACAGGAACAGGCTGCTTTCATCTGCAAAATGAAGATCATCAATATAGATCAGAGTGGGCTGCTTAATAGACTTGAAAATTTTAAATATCTCAGCAGCGCCTGAGTTATTTGCAGCGAAATTTGAGAAAAGTGAAAAATCCGAATCGCTACCGAAAATGCCTTTCAAACGGATAAGATCGCTGTAACCGAGAGATTCGATTATGTGTTCGGCCAGCACAGTTTTTCCTATGCCGGACGGGCCGTTCAAAAGAACAAAAGCTCTCCTGTCCCCCGAAAAGAAGTTCAGGCACGATCTAACCTCTTCCTCTCTGCCTACGAAAACATTCTTTGTGTCTTTGATCTTTCCCGTAATTTCGAATACTTCCCTTTCGCCTACACCTTTGTATTTTTTCATTCCGAGGGAACGGGAGCTAAGCAGGCTTTGTGCGGAATGGGCAAATGACTGATCGCAGGTTATTTTATAATTTTCGGCAGAGAAAGCTATTCTTGCGGCGAGATTGACATTTGAGCCTAAGAAAGTGAACTCCCACCTTTTTTCGTTGCCTACGATACCGCAGTAACCTCTCTGTAAAGTTCCTCCGATCTGAACAGGGATATTCAAATCTTTTGCTTTCTTTGAAAAACCTGACAGCAGTTCAAATATCTTAACAGGCGCATCCGAAGTATAAACGGGCGCTCCGGCAGTCAGCAGGATCATCCAGCCTTTATCGAGATATTCGATCTTGTTTATATAGATAGCCTTTTGCTGAGCGGTCTCGGCGAGATGTTTTAACAGCGGCCTGATCTCTTCTATCCCGAATTTGTTGTCAATATGAATAAAAAATACTGGTACTGCTCTAAGCTCGCCTCTGAAATTACTCTTGTATATTTCATAAATTTCCTTGGGAAAAGGATCGTTTTTGAGCTTTTCTCCGGGAAATTTATCCTTGGTGTAACAGAAAACCGAAGCTTTACCTGAATTCATTGGATAAGGGAAATAACCGCCTTCGAACAATTCGGGTTTTATTGAAAGACTCCTGTCGAATTTCTGGTTTTTTATCACATCTTCCGCTTTATCCTTTACAGCCTTAACCTTGTTTTTATCTACAGCCACGAAAAGAGCGTCTCCCGCAAAAGATATCACATCGCCGTTAATCTCATAGATAAAGTCAATTATCGGATTGAATACGCCGTTGACGAGATCGCCGATCTTTTCTGCCCCGTAAGAGCTCTCCTGAATGTATTTGTCGCAGAGAGGAGTAAAACCCGATATGTCGAGAAAAAGAAACTGTTTGCCTTTATAGAATCCGGGATCGTTAATGTGTCCGGGCAGAGCACTGTCAATATAACTCATGAAATGTTCTCCAATTTTCCACTATTAAGAATAATAAGAATTATTTATTTCAAATACAATTGAATATTTATAATTTGTTTGCAGAAAATGGTTTTAAAACCTATATTTAAGGCCAAATTTCAGGCACGGAGAACAAATGGCGGCAAGAACCGACCTTACTGAAGGACCGATAGGAAAAAATATAATCAGACTCACTCTCGGAATGATGATCGGCATGGTCGCAATGGTCGCATTCAACCTGATAGACACATATTTTGTCGGTCAGCTGGGAACGAAAGAACTGGCGGCAATGAGCTTCACTTTTCCTGTTGTTATGGTGGCCAACAGCATAGCTCTCGGTCTTGGCCTTGGAACTTCGGCAGTAATTTCGAGGACTATAGGCAGCGGAGATCACGATAAAGTAAAAAAACTAACATCGAACAGCCTGATACTCGGAGTTCTTTTTGTCGGAGTAATGATGATCGCCGGATATCTGACTATAAATCCCGTATTCACTATGCTCGGGGCTGACGGGGAAATGCTCATTCTGATCAGGCAGTACATGACGGTCTGGTATATCGGAGTACCTTTCGTCGTTATACCGATGATGGCGAACAATGCGATGAGGGCAGCGGGAAACACTCTTATTCCAAGCGTTGTCATGATGAGCTCGGTACTGGTAAACACGATACTCGATCCGATTCTCATATTCGGTCTGGGACCCTTCCCGAGACTTGAGCTTCAGGGCGCGGCGATCGCCACGGTCATAGCAAGAATGGCGACTTTTGTGATAGCCCTGCTTATGCTCAGATTCAAATTCGATATGCTCTGCTTCAGAGTACCTTGCATGGATGAACTGCTCGAGTCATGGAAAAAAGTCCTTTTCATCGGCATTCCGGCTATGATAAACCAGTTCATTCCGCCTATTTCAATGGGAATCGTGACCAGGCTCGTTGCCGGGTACGGAACCGAGGCAGTCGCGGGTCTGGGAGTAAGCACGAGGATCGAGATGTTCTCGCTTGGGCCTATGATGTCATTAGCAACAGTAATGATAGCTTTCACCGGTCAGAACATGGGCGCGGGCAAATTCGGCAGGATTCAGTCGGGAATTAAATTTGCGAACAGATTTTCCATTATACTGGGCTTTTTCTTTTTTATTATCCTTTCACTCTTCGGTCGGCAGATAGCACTTGTTTTCAACAGTGATGAAACTGTGGCATCAATTGTTGTTCTTTACCTTTCGATCGTGTCTGTTTCATACGGATCGATCGGAGTTGCGATGTCCTCATCAAACAGCTTTAATGCTCTTCACAAGCCCTATACAGCGATATTTGTCAATGTTATAAGAATGTTCGTTCTTCTTGTGCCGCTTGCGCTTACAGGTGCATATCTCGCAGGTCTGCCGGGACTTTTTGCAGGATTGTGCATTTCATTTCTCGGTGGCGCATATTTTTCCGATTTCTGGCTTAAACGGACTGTCGGCAGAATGGCTGAAGCTGGTGCTGACTTAAATTAATCCTTCGGATCTTCACCGTATCGTGGAATATCTTCTGCTACTTGAGAGTTCTCAGGTTTACCATTGATCCACAACTCTGATTCTGCAAGATCAATTTCATCACTCCATGCTATACCATATCCGCCTGTATCAACTGTAACCTTTTTAAAAAAGTTCTCGTTTTCCAGAGGTTTGAAAGCTTCTTTGCAGAGCAGTGGTTTACAATCATAGATCTTAATATCGCCTGTAACGAAAAGAACTCTTAGTCGGTAATCCTGTAAAACTTCAATACTTTTAATCCTGTGAAAATACATTACTCCAACCCGGGAAGTTTTATTATATCTTTAGTTTTCCACATAACATCAAGTTCATTCTTATATTTTTGTGCCCATTCCTTTACAAGTGACTGTGCTTTCAAAGGAAGGTCACCTTCTATCATTATCAAATCTGATATACTGAATACTCCGTTGAACTCATTATAAATAGCGTGAAAATGAGGAATTCCGTGTTCGTTAAAATACATTTTTATTATTATTCCATAAAATCTTGCTATTACAGGCATGATAACTCCTTTTAACTATTCATAATATACAAAATATTTCTTAAAAAAACAATTTATCTGCGGATTAATCGTCTCCCTAGAACAGACCCTCAATATTCCCGTCATTGTCAATGTTCATTTTCAGAGCGGCAGGTTCTGACGGAAGTCCGGGCATACGCATGATCTCGCCTGTTATTGGAACAAGAAATCCAGCTCCTGATGATATCTGGATCTCGCGGACGGTTACGACGAAGTCCTTCGGTCTTCCGAGAAGTTCAGGGTTATCTGACAGCGATTTCTGCGTCTTGGCTATACATACAGGCAGCTTGTCGAGGCCGAGCTTAATGATCCTTTTTATATCGTTCTTAGCCTGAGCGGTATAATCTATTGCTTCAGCGCCGTAAATTGACTTGGCGATCTTCTCTATCTTCTTTTCGATCGGCCATTCCCAGTCATAAAGAGGTGTGAACTCATTCATGCAGAGATCAGCGGTTTTCTTAACGGCTTCGGCGAGCTCAAGTCCGCCCTCTCCCCCTTTAGCCCAGACATCTGCTACAGCCGCGACCATATTTTTACTTTTTACGAAATCTTTTATGATGTTTATCTCTTCATCTGTGTCAGTTTGGAATTTATTAATAGCGACTACCGGACAGATGTTGAAGAGTTTCATGTTCTCCATGTGCTTTGCAAGATTCTCGAGCCCTTTTTCAACCGCGGCGGGATCGGGTAAAGTCAGCTCCTTGAGCTTCGCTCCGCCGTGAAATTTGAGTGCCCTTACTGTTGCGACAAGCACAACCGCGCTCGGGCTGATGCCCGCTGTTCTGCACTTGATGTCCATAAATTTCTCGGCGCCGAGGTCGAAACCGAAGCCTGCTTCGGTTACTACATAATCGGACAGCGACATGCCGGTTTTGGTCGCGATTATCGAGTTGGTACCCTGAGCGATGTTCGCGAACGGGCCTCCGTGAATGATTGCGGGGAATCCCCCGATCGTCTGAACAAGGTTCGGCTTGATCGCGTCCTTCAAAAGTGCCGCCATGGCTCCGTTCGCGCCTATATCGCGGACGAAAACCGGTTTTCTGTCATGGCTGTACCCGATGAAAATATTACCGAGCCTTCTCTTAAGATCCTCTATGTCGCTGCTCAGGCACAGTATAGCCATGACCTCCGATGCGGCGGTGATGTCGAAACCTGTTTCGCGCGGAATACTGTTCTTCGTGCCGCCGAGCCCGATCACAATATCTCTTAATGATCTGTCGTTCATGTCCATCACCCTGCGCCAGCTTATCGTCCTCGCGTCAAGATTGAATTGACTTTTTTTATTCTGAAGCTCATTATCTATAATTGCAGCGAGCAGGTTATTCGCCTTTTCTATAGCCGAAATGTCTCCTGTGAAGTGCAGATTTATATCCTCCATCGGAAGTACCTGTGCGTATCCTCCGCCTGCAGCGCCGCCCTTGATACCGAAAACGGGACCCAGCGAAGGCTCTCTCAAAACTACTGTAGATCTGACCCCGAGAAGATTTAGACCCTGGCTCAATCCTATCGAAACTGTCGTCTTACCTTCTCCCGCAGGCGTGGGAGTTATCGCAGAAACGAGAATAAGCTTCGACCTTTTAACTTTTTCCTCATCTATCAGCTTTAAAGGAAGCTTGGCTTTATATTTTCCGTAATATTCCAGATCGCTCTCATCAATTTGCAGTTTCTTCGCTATGACGGAAATGTGCTCCATCTTCGAAGCTTTTGCGATATCAAGATCTGTAGCCATGTTTTTCTCCTTTTATTTCAGTTTGACCAGATAAACTTTGTGTATCTTTTTATCCCTGAATCCTTCCGGTATTGTTTTTGAGCTTACATCTTCTGTAACGAAATCCGATTCAAGGTCAGTATCCAATTTAAATTTTCTTGAATTCGTACTGAAAAAAATCAGACTTTCCTTATTCCTGAGAAGTTCAGCAGCTTTATTGATCAGTAGTGCGTGATCGCGGTTGACATCGAACATCTCTTCCAACTTCTTTGACCTTGATATAGTCGGCGGATCTATTATTATTATATCGAATTTCTGCTTCTCTTTTGATGCAGTATCGAGATATTTCATGCAGTCTTCTCGTATGAACTGATGATCTTTCATGTCAAAACCGTTAAGTTTCATATTCTCTGATGCCCATTCAGTGTAGGTATTCGACATATCGACGCTCAGAGTGCCTGCTGCTCCGGCTTTAGCACAGTAAACGGAAAATGATCCTGTGTATGAATAGAGATTGAGTACTGCTTTACCCTTCGCAGCAGATGCAGCCATTTCCCTTGCCGGCCTGTGGTCCAAAAAAAGCCCTGTATCAATATAATCCTTAAGATTGATATAGAACATCATGCCGTTCTCTTTTCCGACAAAGAAATCTCTGCTCCCGGACATTTTCTCATGCTGTTCAAGCAGAGCTCTTTTCTTCCTGACCTTCCAGAAGATATTATTTTCCGTAACACCGAATACCGTATGTAAGCCTTCGCATATGATCCCTTTAAGCTCGGCCGGAACTTCATCGTCTTCGCCTGTCCTGTAATACTGAAAGAGGAATCTGCCTGCATAATAATCGGCTGTTAAGGAAAATTCCGGAATATCCCTGTCGTAGATCCTGAAGCAGTCGGTATCTGTCCGTTTTGCATTCTTCCGGTAATGCCTGTAGTTCTTTACAAGCCTGTTTATAAGCGGATGACCGTATGTGTTATTTACTTCCAGCAGCACAAAAACTATTTCCTTTTCATTTCTTTTCAAGTCTTGAACTTATTGCCTGTCTTACCCGTTCGGCTATGGTATCAGGAGTGCACTCTTCATTTGGATAAACAGGTTCGAGATATTCAACTTTTACCCTTTTGAAAGGCTTTAGAAAAAAAGATCCGCCCGAGAGTGCTGAATCTGCGCCGACTATTGCCACCGGGACAACAGGAATACCGAGCTCCTTGCTCAGGATCGCAAAAGTTTTCTTGAATTCACCCAGTTCGCCGTTCTTGCTCCTCGTTCCTTCCGGGAATATTATCAGATTTTTTTTCATTTTCAATACTTCGGCCAGCTTGATTATCGATGCTTTAAGATCTTTTTTCAGATCCATAACTATCACATTGTTCCTGTCTGCAAAAAATCTTAAAAAACGGTTGTTCACATGTTTTTTCTTGGCATAAAAATAAGTATCCTTCATTTTCTGCCGTTTAATATTGGCAGCCACAAAAAGTCCGTCAAGGTAGCTCTGATGGTTCGGTGCGATAATAACGGGTCCTTCCGGTATATTCTCCACCCCTTCCGCCCGGAATCTGAGATAGATATTAAAGAACCACTTTGAAAGAGTCTTGATCATATTCTGAGTGAACCACGATTTCGGAAGTTCTATATTAGCTATTTTTTCTTTCAGGATAGACGACCACTCGACTATCTCGGCCTTATGTTTTGACTTATGCTCTTTTATATAATCCGTTATCTTCCCGATTGACTGAAATGCTGAAAGTTTTTCTTCTTCTATCTTTATTCCGAAAGTGTTCTCAATAAAGCTGATCAGGCTTATCTTGCCGAGAGAATCAATTCCAAGGTCGAATTCAATGTGGTCATCGAAAGACGCATCTGCATCCAGGCTGCTCTTGAGAAATAATTTAACTGTCCGGAATTCTTCAGATTCGAACTCTCCGCTCCGATCCGGTTTTTTTAACGACTGAACTGCGTATTCGCTCAGTTTGTGCCTCTGAAGTTTTCCCAGCCTTGTTCTCGGCAGTTCGTTTTTCAGGATAGTGAATTTCATTATTCTCTTATATGACGATAGGGTTTTGTTGAGCTCTGAAATTACATTATTTTTAAAATGATCTGCGGGTGATTTGATATTATCCGATGACATAGCTGAAAGATCTGGAACGATAAGTGCGTGAAGACTGTCTTTTTCTAAAAACACTCCTGCCTCTTTTATGAAAGGGCTCATTTTCTCCAGCTTTAATTCAAGCTCTGTAGGATTTATATTTTTGCCGTTGGAAAGAATGATTATTTCTTTTTTTCTTCCTGTTATGTAAAGACATCCGTCGCTGTCGAGCCTTCCGAGGTCTCCGGTGTAAAGCCATCCGTCCTTAAGTACTTCAGCCGTCTCTTCCGACCGGTTATAATAGCCTTTCATGATATTTTTGCCTCTTGCGGTGATCTCGCCGTCAACTATTTTTATCTCCGTTCCGGGTAAAGCCTGTCCTGCTGATCCTATCTTTATGTTCTCCGGCCTTGTAAAAGTTATCATAGGAGCAGCTTCCGTCATCCCGAATCCTTCAAGCACATCGAATCCGAGACTGTAAAAAAAACCTCCCGCATCTTTTCCTAGTGCCGCTCCGCCCGAGACCATAGTTTCAAGATGTCCTCCGAGACCTTTATGGACCTTTTTGAATATCTTTTTACCGAGCAGACGGGATCTTAAGGCAGCCACGACCTTATAAAGGATCCTGCTTAATAATTTAGCGTCGATCTTATCCTTTATTCCCCTGTACAAAAGGTCATACAGCCTCGGAACGCCAATCATTATATTGACTTCGTTGTTCTTCAGTGTCTCGATTATATCCGCAGACTGCATAGAAGGGGATATAACTACTGTACCGCCTGAATAAAGAGGGGCCATCATCGAACCTGCCAGCGGAAAAATATGGTGTAGAGGGAGCAGCATTAGAGTCTGTTTGCCAGGTCTGAATATTTTCACATCCTTGGATACACCGTCAAGGTTCGCTATGAGATTCTTATAGGAAAGCATAACACCTTTCGGACTTCCTGTTGTTCCTGAAGTATAAATTATAACAGCCGTTTCTTCCGTATCCTGAGGGGGATCTACAGGTATAGCTTCGGCCTGAGATTTTTCATTCATGTCTTCAAAGAAAATTATTTCCGGCTGATATGAAGCAGTTTTTATTATGCTTAGAAGTTTGTCCTTCATATTTGCTGATGAAAAAACAAGTTCGGGTCTGCTGTCCTCAAGTATGTAAGAAACATCCTCCCCTGATGCCATATAGTCAACTGTGACCACGCATGCACGGTTAACAAGAGCGGAATAGAACGCATAGATCCACTCCGGTCTGTTCTCTGAATATATAGCGATCTTCTTAAATCCTCTTCCTTCATACGACCGTGAGAAAACATTTATTTTCAGAAGTAATTCGCTGTAATCAGTTTTTGAACTTCCTGCTATTATCGCGGTTTTTTTTAGGTCCTTCGAATATATCATTGCACTTCCTTTTTATTTATATACAATAATACAATTTTTTTACCCGAATTCAAAGTAATAAATCATATGTTTTACTTTTTGCATATTATTGTTTATATTTCTGTACGGTTTGAAAAATATTTTTGTTTAAGGCGGAAAATGTGAGATACGAAGGCAGAAGATATCATTCATTGTGGTACGGGAACGATGAACTGAAAATCATTGATCAGAGATTTTTACCCGGCGAGTTCAGGATTATAGAGCTCCGGACATGCAGTGATGTGATTAAAGCAATAAAGGAAATGGCTTTAAGAGGAGCGCCTCTGATCGGAGTTGCGGCGGCCTACGGTACTTTTTTTGCCTACAGGGAATGTCTTTGCAGTCAGGAACCTGAAGCCTGTTACGAAACTCTTGTGTCTGATCTGAAAAAAGCCAGACCTACAGCAGTCAATCTTATCTGGGCCGTTGAACAGATAGACAGAGTTATCAAAGCAGGACTAGAGTTCGACAGAATACTTTCAATGGTCAAAAATCTGGAAAAAAATGAAATTTTATCCTGTAAAAAGATCGGAGAAAATGGCGCACTTCTTTTAAAGAATATTGCAATGGCGAACAAATCGGGTCAGATCAATGTGCTTACGCACTGCAATGCCGGATGGCTGGCTACTGTGGACATCGGGACAGCATCGGCACCGGTATTCAAAGCCAGAGATAATGAGCTGGATGTTCATGTATGGATAGGAGAAACAAGACCGAGAAATCAGGGAGGTAAGCTGACCGCCTGGGAGTATTTTCATGAGAACATTCCCCATACCGTCGTATCAGACAATTCAGTCGGCCACCTTATGCAGAAAGGACTTGTGGATATAGTTATAACCGGAGCGGACAGGATCGCAAAGAACGGCGATACAGCCAACAAGATCGGAACTTATCTGCGGGCTCTCGCCGCAAAACACAATAATATCCCGTTTTATATTGCAGCACCGCTTTCGACAGTCGATTTTTCGATAAGGAACGGGGACGGGATCATAATCGAGGAACGCGACGAGAACGAACTGAGATACATTGGAGAGACTCCGCTGATACATGAACTCTCACCCGTACTCAATCATGCTTTTGACATTACACCTGCCGAACTAATTACAGGCATCATAACCGAAAGGGGTATTTTTAAACCTGAAGATATAAAAAGGCTCTCCTTATGAAAAAACTGAAACTGCCTGAAAAAGGGATTATGACCGGAACAGCAGAAACAAGATTCGGCTGGACTGCTTTCGCTTTGTCCCCAAATGGACTAAAGGAGTGCAGATTCATGTTCATGACCGAAGAAGCAGCGCTGAATGCTGTCAGAGAAGCTGTTTCAGGAAAAGAGACAACAGAGGATGAAGGCATCACAAAACCGTGGTCGGATATGCTTAAAAATTACTTTGACGGTAAAATTAAGAATTTCGGCAAAATCCCCCTTGATTCTTCGTCGTGGACAGATTTTCAGATCAAAGTTTACGGTGCGGTCGAAAGCATTCCTTACGGTAAAACGGCTTCATACGGATCAATCGCTTCATATCTCGGTAACGAAAAGGCTTCAAGAGCAGTCGGCAATGCGCTTAAAAGAAATCCCGTTCCGCCTGTGATCCCGTGCCACAGGGTTATAGCTGCTGACAAAGAACTCTGCGGTTTTTCTGCAGTGGGCGGTATTGATCTTAAACTTAAGCTGCTTGAGCTCGAAAAAGATAACCTGTAAATTTACTTCAAAAACAATAATTTTCCGCTTATCACATTCTCTTTTGAATTTATCCTGTAGAAATATGTTCCGCTTTCAAAACTGTCGAAATTTAGTCTGACTGAATTCATTCCTTTATTCATTCTCCCGAGATCCTTTTGAATTACGGTCTCTCCCCTTATGTTATAAATTTCCAGAAATACTTCGGACCTTGAGCCAAGATTAAAATTCAGGACTGTTGTAGGGTTGAAAGGATTAGGATAGTTGTAGGACAGATCGCTGTAGTTGACGGAGTTCGTCTGTTCTATTCCTGACACTGTTCCGGGAATCTTTATCAGATCTATCCATGCGGCATCCTTACCTGACCAGCTGTATTCGTATTTGAAATAATCCCATTCAAGTGAATGCTTTCCCGGTTCGACGGCATATTGCGCGAATCTCCAGTCAAGTTCTCCAGACCATTTTTTATCCGGGAACTCTGTCCATATTCCGTCAATATAAAAGTCTGCACCGTCGCTATCATACTGTGAGGAGATCTTGTAGGCAAATGCAATCGTGTCCGGGCGTTCGACACTAAAATCAACTTTGATGCCTGAATAAACAACAGTACCTTCCAATTCCGGTGCAGCAATATACCCTGATCTCAGGCTGAAATTTCCGTCATAGGCATACGAACTGTCTCTATACCATTTTGACTCACCTGCAGGCATGAACATTTCCGTCCAGTTTTCTTCCTCAAAACCGTAGATATCCGATTCTGCCGGGTATCTCATCACCTGAAAAGTGTCAGTTTTAGATTCATCTGCAGTTTCTGCTCTGACCGTGATCTCTGTTATTCCTGTATTAACTCCTCCCGAAACAGTCAGAATAGATCCGTTCAAAGTGCAGGAGGCTATTGTTTCGTCATCAACAGAAACTATACTGTATGTAATTTCTTTTCCGCTTAGAGACACATATTTGTCCCGCATATCAATTGTCACATCAGTATCCCGGAGAAATATGTTTTCATATTTTTCGATAAGATGGAAGTCTCCGAAATCTTTCAAAGCCGTCTCCACTTCTGCCCTTATACTGTCTTCTGATGCATAACCCATATGAAAAGACACAACACTCGAGTTCTTCCCGATTATTACAAATGTGGGAGAAAAGCCATTACTTGAGAACATCGGAGTAGATGAGCCCAGATCCTCAAAATTTGAAAGCGGATAATTCAGGTCTGCATCGTATAGATCCCTCCAGAAATCGCCGTTGATGTCCTTATATGAATAGCCGTCATAAATATTAGCGCCTGCAACATACATATTTGATGAATCCTGATTCTCTGTCCAGATATTACGAAGCGAAACTGCCTCTGAAAAACAGCTGCTTCAGCCCGGACTGAAGAAACTCAATACTACTATCCTTCCTGATGAAATTATATCTTTAGTGCTCTGTGTTGAATAAACAATATTGCCGAGGCTGTCAACATTTGAATCTGTAAAAACTATATTATCAACAAAATCCCCGGCGATATATTCAGCTCCGGCGATTGAGAACATAAGTAAAATAATCAGTATTCTCAATAATTTCATCCATACCTCCGTTTGGGTATAAAATAGCACAAAAACAGCCGAATATCAAATGATTAATCTCTTAAAAACAAAAAAGGGCGGAAAATATCCGCCCTTAAAAAAACAATATGCTAAATGAAACTCTCGTCCTCGAACTCTTTTTCTTTCTTTATGAACTTGAAATAAATTATCAGGAAAATGATCACAAGTACCGTTGATACAAGCGACTGGAAGGGATGTTCGACAAGAACAAGTGTCCTGTCAATGAAAAGTGCAACCCTGCCCATTACTGTAGATCCGAAGGCCGCTCCGAAGAAGATCATCATGACTACAATACCGACTCTTGCTGTTTTACCCAGAAATCCTTTGTGCGGTTTTGAGAAGAAGAAATACATCAGAGCCGAGAAAGTACCGAATATTATCACGAACCATTTCGATGTCTCATAAAAAGAACCCTGGTTAAGAGGTTTCATAAGGTTAGTGCTCTGTCTCAAGATATTCTGAACCATGATCGGTATCGTATATCCTGCAGCGTAACCAAAAAAGAATCCGAAATAGTAGTTAGCCACCCATGCACGCTTCCTTGAAAATCTGAAGAACATTGTCAATGCCAGAACGAACCAGATGAGTATCAGGATATCTGACATGTGAAACTCAACTAGCATGTCGCTTAACGGCATCAGAAAGAATGGTTTTATGACATAGTCCCATGATATAAGCCAGCCGTATCCGAGAGAAACACCGATAAATATGTTCTCACCGATCTTGTATAAAGGATTGTCTTTGTAAAGGAAAGACATTATCATTATTGTGGCCAGAACAGGCATCCAGTCAGTAAAAAAATCATTAAGAAAGATTGTGTCTATAAAAGCATCCATTTATTTTCTCCTGTTCTTTTGTTCGTAGAAATACACGATATTTCCTATTATGACGAGTCCGAAGATCACGAGATGGGAAAGAGTAAGTGATGACATACCCTTAGTAGCTGTGTCGTAATAGTCACGATCATATTTTTCTGATACCATTCTTTCATACTCTGCTGCACCTCTCAGACCGTAACTCAATCCTGTAAGCTGGCCGGTTTGTGTGTAGGGTATAAAATCCGGTCCCATTACTGCGGTTACCGCAAGTCCCAGTTTATAACCGAATCTGATCTGCATATCTATCCATGTTATATGCCATCCTGATCCTGAAAGACCGAGTATGTATTTTATGTCGTTAAGAGTCTCAACTCCTTCGAATATTACACCTTCTTTTTTGAAAGTACCTTTATAATCTGTTGACATATTGAAGATCATGATGCCCGGCTGAATAGGTATCCATTCCATATGTATATAATCAACACCTTCTCTTAAATGAGAGAATTCCTCCTCTGCCGTAATAGCTGCTACCGCCTCTTTTCCGAGGTTGATCCCGTTGATAGTGGCGTAATAGATGAAGACTTTCAGTTCTTTTTTCATGCAGTGTCTGAAAAAAGCCTTGAAGATCGGCATGAGTTCGGCTTTCACAGAGGGGTCAAATGCCCAGTCAACATGAACCGCATCGCCCGGTTCCAGATCTTCGATCAGGTTAAAGATGATCTCGGTTTCTTTTGAGGTTGATACCGGGAATACCAGAAAATCCATTCCAGGAAGAAAAGGAATCAGTATCGAAAGAAACACAAGCAGATAGATTATCCTTCTGTCGAGTTTTTTTAATTTTTCATAGATTCTCATATTATTCTATTCCTTTAATTTTTTTATTCTGACAAATGCGATCTTTCAAGACCGAAGAATATTCTTATCATCATTGTTATTGTTCCGAGATATCCTCCAAAAATTATGGCTCTTCTGCCTGCACTTGATGGAGCGTCCATTATCCATTCCCCTATAACAGGTATTTTGTCCCACATTGCTTCTCCGATAGGTATCTTTCCGAGCATCACAAAAATTGAAGCAACGAGAAGCACCGCAGATTCAACAGATTTAGCTTTAAATGACCTGTATGCTGCAGAAGCTATATAGAAAGACAGCAGTGAGAACACAGTAGCCTGAAAAGGAACATACACATTCATGAACATCGAACTGAAAGGTGTTCCCGGCGTCATTCCCCTTTTTGCACCGAGGAATATCATCAAAAATATCATCAAAACTCTTAAGATCGAATAATAACGCTCATTGTTATACTTGATCTTGAAGTAATTCTGTCTCGCAACAGAATAAATTGAAACCATTACTCCAACTACCCCGGCTATTCTGAAACCGTTCGCAAAGAACAGTTTAAGATCCTCATAGAACAGTCCGGCAATAAAAAACTCGCTGTACCAAACGATTCCGGCCAGCAGTCCTAAAAGTATAGGTATTTCTTTTTTCATATCAGTTTAATCCCTTTTAGTTTTTATTGCGTATCCAGCAGGTCGGCTATAAAAGTCCAGTCTGAATTTATAGTCAACAGTAAAGTTCCCAAAAGGAACAGTGCACCGAAAAGAACTTTTCCGTAATCAGAAAGCTTTAGATTCGAAAGAACCTGCGCATCTCTTGAAAGGTATGCTGCAGCTGCATAAAGTTCTTCACCTATGAGAGTATAATCGCAGGCAGTTATGAAAAATGGAAGCTGTGATGCTTCTACTGTACCGGCAACCTGAATCGCGCCTGCAGCAAAACCTGCTTCTGATATCAGAAGAGACTCTGCAGCATATGATCCGAAGTGGAATGCGGTAGCCGGTTTTCTTCTTGAAATAAGACCTGAAAGGCCGGCAGCATATGCGAACTGGTCCTGAACAAGAAAGAAACAGTTTCCTTTCTTGTGATCTTCAGGATAGCCGGCATCGAGAAAACCTGATCCAATCATTTCTTCGGCAACCTGAAGTACGATCGGGTCGTAAGCCGGATAAATGATCTCAGCTTTAAACTCGGCAACTTTCTTCGCAACACTCCTGAGAATAAGCATGCTAGCTATAGTTTGTGGATTAATGAACGCTCCGATACCTGAATCATAAATTATAGGTTTACCCATTTCGGTTGCTCTTCCGACAGCATCGTCTATAGCGTCAAGTCCGGGTATCCTTCTTATGTAGATCGTATCCCTTTTCTTCTTGACAGTTAAGAAAACATAGAAGAACAGAGCAAAGAACATCAGAGTTCCGATCAGAACATTCGTTCTGTAGCTCCTGTAACCTTTTTCGACAGCGAATCGGGCATAATTCTTGAATTTGGAATTCAGATCATGATAAAATTTAATTTTCAGAATATTTCTGAAATACGGCTCCAGGTCATCTGTATTGTTTTTGAATTTGTATATCAATTCAGCGTTTATGTCATAAATGCCGGGGTTTTCCAGATACTTACTCATAATAGAGCTCAACCGGGACATTTCGTCAGTTTTCACCTTGTCGATATTGACCTTTCTCGCTTCCAGCCATTCATTATAAAGCTTATTCTCAAGATCTGCATCACCGGCTTGTCTGGCCTCGATCCTCTGACTGTAAATGTCATCAACATTGTTTTTAATTTCATCTTTAAAATCCTGCTCCTGCGCTTTTACATAAACCGCAAGGTTTTCTGAAATACGGTCAAGATCTTCTTTTACTTCCGGTTCCATGTAAAGGAAATAAAGCCTTTTGTCTGTAACCCTGGTGACTTCGCTGTAAACATTATCCACCATTACATCAAAACCGATACTGTATCTTCTTATATTTCTGAAAATACTTCTGACATCAGAAACCATAGGAGTAACCTTTGGATCGCTCGAGTTTGACAGGTAAAGCTCAATAGCTTTAAGTTTGTCAAAATCTATTTTGTCGGCGTAGCCTGTGAGAGCCGGATTTTTAGGATCACCCGAAAGTTCTTTATTTACCCTTTCAAGTTCAAGAGTGATGAGATCCCTTTCAAATTGAGTTTCGATCACATTCAGAAGATCTTCATAAAGTTCTTTAAGCCTTGCAAGATCTTTTCTGTTCGATTCATCAGGATCGACTCCGGACTTGTAAAAACCGTCAACATAAGCCTTGACTCTTGGGAGAAGGATATCGTAATCCCTGCTTACATCCCATTTTTCGTAGATCTGCATAAAATCATCTGCAGCCTGTTTGCACAGGATTTCCTCTTCTGTGAGCTCAACTTCCTCCACGACCGCACTGTCCTGAACCGCAGTTTCAACGGTTTCTGCTGCCTGAACAGACTGAAGTGAATCTTCAGCTGCGGCGACAGCTTCCTGAGAATACAGAGTCGCGATCGAGAAAAGGAATAAGAGAAAGATCAGAAATCTTTTCATAGCCACCTTTTCCGTTTTATTTTTAAGTAGTATTTTTACTGGTTCCGACACTTCTTTCCCGCTTCATTTTAAGAACAGCTTATTATATGAAATGAAGTCAGAAAAATCAACAATTAAATAAAAAGTTTTTTAGCCGGAAATTTGAATTTTATATACGAATATCTCATTATCGCCGTTATTATAGACAAACAGTCTGTCTCCGATAAGCACTTTCTCAAAACCGTCGGGATTATGATAGAACTCGGGATTTTCTTTATTTATATCAACTGTATTCAGGTAAACTCCATCCTTGAAAATATCGACAATAAAATTAACCATATCAGATCCGTTCCTTTTTCTGCCGCCGTCAACGAGAAGATAACCGTCTTTATGGTAAAAAAGATCGGAAATTGCCTTTTTGTGCCGAAATTTTGAAACATCTATTTCACGCCAGCGGTAACGGGTTTCGAATTCCTCCTTCATGAAAAGCCTCTCTTCTTCGGTGTAGGAGACTCTGGCATAACTTTTTCTAATCTCTTCTTTCTTCTCGCCTGACGAATCGTAAACATTGATCTGATATTTGCCTTCTGTATTCTCTGCGACATATATTTTTCCTTGACCGTAAATAAATTTATTGAGATGGTCATCCGGCATAAATTCTCTGAAATCAACTTCGATCTTTTTTGAAACTATATCGGCTTTTTTTTCAAATTTCCTGTCGAGTACAGCAAGATTATAGGTTAAGCTCATTTCGCTGCTGCCTCTTCCTCCCGATCTGCCGAAAAGGATTCCCGCAAAATTCCCGTCGGACATTTTTACCATTGACTCAGGAAATCCGTTGTCTCTAAGCGGTATTATATCTCTGATATATTCTCCCACTGTATTGAAGACAATAACTTTTCTCAGCCTCCTGTCGGCTATGTAAAGAGTATCGTCCGCGCATAACATTTCCATCGGAGCCGTCATTTCACCCGGTCCGTTCCCCCTGTTCCCGAAAACTTTTTTTAGTTCTCCTGTTCCGGAATATTTAAATACCGAACCTCTTCTTCTGTCAAGAACATAAATATTTCCGTCATAATCCGATTCTATTGCAGAAATTGATCTTATAACATCTGTCGTATCGCCGGTGTCCTGATTAAGTGTAAAAAGAAGTTCAGTCTTTATCCCAAGATCCCTTTCGACAGGATAGTTCCCATTCTTATATACAGTTATGCCGTCAATGATCTCGACACTGTTGCTCTGATCGAGCCCGCATGAGAAAAGTATTAAAAAAGCCGCCGGAATTATAATTTTTATATATGTCGAAAACATCCGCTTCCCCGAATTTTTAAAGTTAACGGAATAAAACTGATTTTATTCTTGATTTCAATGATAAAATTCATCAAATTCCTAATGTTTTTACAAAATCGAGGTTTAAAATGAGATTTTTTTTGTTTATTCTGACCGCATTTACACTTTTTAGTGCTGAACCGGAGAACTACCTTTGCCGTGAATCTGACGATTACATAAACATTGACGGAAAGGCAAATGAGCAGTCCTGGAAAGTTGCGCCGTGGACGGAGTATTTTAAAGACATCGAAGGCGACTTGAAACCCGAACCGTACTTCAAAACCCGCGTAAAAATGCTCTGGGACGATAAATATATGTACTTCTATGCCGAAATGGAGGAACCACACCTCTGGGCTACTCTGACCGAAAGAGACGCAGTGATCTTTCATGACAATGATTTCGAGATATTCATCGATCCGACCGGCGACACACATAATTATTATGAGCTGGAGTTCAATCTTTTCGGAACGCTCTGGGACCTGCTTCTGACCAAACCCTACAGGGACAGCGGTCAGGCAGTTGACGCTTGGGATGTAAGAGACATAAAATACGCACTTGACCTAAGGGGAACTTTAAACAATCCGTCCGATACCGATGAGGGCTGGAGTATCGAGGCCGCAATACCGTGGAAAGTGCTTGAAGAGTGCGCGAGCCATCCCGGGCCTCCAAAAGACGGCGAAATATGGAAAGTGAACTTTTCGAGAGTTCAGTGGGAGACAGAAATTCAGAATTACAGCTATGTAAAAAAAGCCGACACACCCGAATACAACTGGGTCTGGTCGCCGCAGGGACTGATCGCAATGCATTATCCTGAAATGTGGGGAAATGTGAGATTTATTGAAAGAAATTCACTCTACGACAAAGATAATTTTGAGTTTACCGAAGAAGAATCAGCAGAAATGAAGGCGGAATGGATACTCAGACAGCTTTACTACGGCATGAAACAAACCAAAGAAAAGACAGGTAAACACCCACATGGTCTCAATGAACTCTACAGGGCTTTGAAGATAAACAATATCAGAGATATCTACCCTGAAAATCTGCCTTATGCAGAACCTGAAATGTCGCTTTTTGAAAATTACTACATTATAAAGATGGAAAGCAGAAAGACAGGCATCAGAAATGTGCTGATCAGAGAGGACGGCAGGGTCTGGAAAGAATAATTTAAAAGGACTAAAGTAATGAAAAGTGTAATTAAGTCATCTACGATCCCGTGGGAAGATAAACCGGAAAACCATAATGGCCCTGTCTGGCGTTTCTCGAAGAATCCTATAATTGAGCGCGACCATCTGAAGAACTCGAACAGCATTTTCAACAGCGCGGCTGTACCCTACAAAGACGGTTTTGCAGGTGTATTCAGATGTGACAACAAAGCGAGGCAGATGAGGATACACGCGGGATTTTCAAAGGACGGTATAAACTGGGATATTAATGAAGATCCGATAAAGTTTATTTGTGAAGACAGGGAAGTCGGAAATTTCGTTTATGCCTATGATCCGCGCGTGACTAAGATCGGAGATAAATACTTCGTAACATGGTGCAACGGATATCACGGACCCACGATCGGAGTGGGCTGGACGAAAGATTTCAAGAAATTCTATCAGCTTGAGAACGCTTTTCTGCCCTACAACAGGAACGGCGTGCTTTTCCCCAAAAAAATAAACGGGAATTACGCCATGCTGTCCAGGCCGAGTGACACGGGTCATACAGCCTTCGGGGATATTTTTTATTCGGAAAGTCCGGATCTTACATTTTGGGGAAAACACAGGCACTTGATGGGCACGATAAACGACGGCTGGCAGAGCACCAAGGTCGGCGCGGGGCCCGTCCCGATAGAGACGGAACACGGCTGGCTGCTCATATATCACGGTGTACTGACTTCCTGCAACGGCTTCGTTTACAGCATGGGTTGTGCTTTACTT
>JAFGUL010000146.1 GCA_016938535.1 Candidatus Delongbacteria bacterium | reverse complement strand
GTGACCTCTTCTACGACCTTAGGCCCCGTAAGGAACATGTAGGCAGTTTTTCTGACCATGAAAATAAAGTCTGTAAGAGCGGGTGAATAAACAGCTCCTCCCGCACACGGACCGACGATGGCGCTGATCTGAGGTATCACTCCTGAATAAAGAATGTTCTTGATGAAAATATTCGTGTATCCTGCGAGAGCATCCACGCCTTCCTGGATCCTTGCTCCTCCCGAGTCGTTTATTCCCACTACGGGTGCGCCGACTTTCGCAGCCATTTCCATGATCTTTGTAACTTTCTCGCCGACGGTCTTGGAAAGAGTTCCCCCTATTACCGTAAAATCGAAGGAATAGACAAAGATCAGTTTTCCTTTCACTGATCCGTAACCGGTGACGATACCGTCTCCGTAGAATTTTTTCTTTTCCATACCGAAATCTGTGCAGGTATGAGTACGCAGCTTATCGATCTCCTGAAAACTGTGGGGATCCATCAAAAGGTCGATCCTCTCTCTCGCTGTAAGTTTTCCTCTCTGATGCTGCTTTTCGATCGCCTTAGGGCCACCGCCAAGCTCAGACTGTTCGATCTTTTGTTTCAGTTCCAGTATTTTCTTTTCGTTGTTCATCCGTTGAACTCCCGGCTCTTCATTATTTTTTTCTCTCCGGAGCCAGTCCGGAATAAGGTCTGTAAATATATTTACACGATCGTATAAATACAAGATTTTTTTTATCAATAATTTAGAGAAATAAACCATTTAACGGGCTTGTTTTTTTGACATAATTAATTTAAATTTTAAACCTGCTGTTAATTTTCGGATTATTTAATGAGATTTGATCTGCTCCAATACCTTTATTTTCTTCCGCTGTCGGTTCTTCCGCTTGTTATTTATCTGATATTCCGCAAAAAACCGAAAAAAGTAATATTCGGATCGCTTTTTCTTCTGAAAAACATAACGAAAAAAGTGAACAGAAGAACAAGGCTCAAAGATATTATCCTTCTTATCCTGAGAACTCTTTTTGTGATTTTTCTGATATTACTTTTCGCCCGCCCGTTTACCGGAAGTGACACGGGTTTTGATCCTTCACTCGATAATATTTATGCGGTTTACCTTGATTCGAGCCCTTCGATGGCTGACAGATTTGACGGAGGAACAAAGCTTGATGCCGCGAAGAACATTTTGATAAACAGCATATCTGATTCGGGACACGGGGATGTATTTTTTATATTCACATCAGACCCGGACAAAAACTTCAGAGGTTTAAAAGATGACGCCGTAAAATTTATCAGTGATGTCGGCAATTACGGAAAAGAAAGGGAATTTCACAGTGTATATGCTAAAGCTGATTCTGTCTTACATGAAGAGGAAAACAGAAACAGAATATTCTTATCGGTGACTGACGGTTTTATTAAAACGGATAAAAACCTGACGGAAAAAACGGATCTGGTTTCTAAAGTACTTATTCTTAGAGATCCGGACGAAAAGGAAAGCGATATTTCGGTAGAATCTGCAGACCTGATAAACAGGAGTGAACTTTCTGTGAAATTGTTTTCAGAAGGTAATAATTCTGCACGGCTCGATGTTTTTAAAGACGGAAAGAAGATAAACACCACTAATGTTGATTTCGGTAATTCGCCGGAGCGGACAGTCAGGATAGAAGCTGGTGATACCGGAAACAATGGATCACTTATAACTTTGAAAACTGATGACAAACAGAATCCTCTGAACAATACTTTTCATCTGACAATTCCCGCTCTGAACAAAAAAAATGTGCTTATAACCGGCGACAAAAATTCATTTTCCCTAAAAGCGCTCATATCCCTGATAAACACAGGTCGGGACAGCCTGTTCAATCCCGATATTATCGCTCCGGATATGATAAATTCCGTTCCGTTTAATGATTACGAGCTGATAGTGTTCTCGGAGATGTCTTCGCTGAATTCTTTTACCGTTAAGAATCTGAAAGATTTTCTTAACAGATCGGGTTCGGTATATTTCGTAGCTGATGAAAAGCTCAATCTGAATGATTATAACGCAAATCTTATAAAGGAGCTTAAACTTCCGCAAATAATCGGAGTTGAAAAATTAGCCGAAGGTTCCTTTTCGGGCATATCTGTGACAGATTCCGGACATCCTGTATTCAAAGATGTTTTTTTGGAAAAGAGCTCAAATCCGACTACAGTGGAGATCTACAGTTATTATAAATTTCCCGAAGAAGACTGGGAAGTTCTTGTCAAAACATCCTCATCACCGCTGCTTCTTGAAAAAGAGTTCCTTAACGGCAGGATATTCTTGCTTTCAGCAGGACTCGGACCTGAAAATTCGAATATTTTGAGAAACGGTATAGCTGTACCTTTGCTTCTAAACGCCTTTCACTATCTTACATCAACCGAGACAGCCGAAAAGATCTCTTATTTGACCGGGGACAGGATCGAATTTGAAAAACACCGTTATCTTTCAGATGCTTCAAAGAAATCCAACCCTGCAAGATCTGAGTTTTCGAAGATCTTTGTTCTTAAAGAGCCCGGTTTTTACAGGATCAGTGAAGAAAACGGAACAGAGACAGGTACAATAGCAGTGAATTCTGAAAGAGAAACGACCATAAATGAAACAGAGTTTCTTTCCGAAATATTTGGCACTGTTACAATAGATGAAACAAAATCTCCTGAAAAAATTGACATTTCAGCTTCCCGGAAACACGACCTTTCAAATTTTCTCTTACTCTCTATTGCGCTTATCCTGATATCCGAGATATTAATTGTGAG
>JAFGUL010000022.1 GCA_016938535.1 Candidatus Delongbacteria bacterium | reverse complement strand
TTTACATCGTCCGCGCCAAAAACTTTAGAGAGCGGAAAACTCATCTCTTTAAATTCAGACATCGTCCTGTTAACGACGCACCTTATGCCGTAAGGTTTGAATCTGATTCCGAAAAGCTTTGTGCCCGGCTCGTGAATTATCCTGACGGCTGAAGTTCTCTGAGGAATAAATACTGCATCTGACACTCTCTCTTTCCTGCCGTCCGGAAAAGTTCTTTCGTAACTGCCTTTGAGCACAACTATCATTTGCGGGCTGCCGTCGGGAAGATAAACCTGATTGGCTTCGGCTAGTATATCTCCGGCTATATGAAACTCCCAGAAACACTCGATATAGCTCTGCCAGAAAAGGTCGGGTTTATATTCGCGATAGTATTTTGAACCTTGAGCACTGTCCATTTATATATCTAATACCCGAAGATCTGCTCTAAACTCACTTCCTCAACTTCGCCGAGTTCTTTTAGAGCTTCGAGATCTACTTTTTCCTTATCGGCCATGATCAGGTAGAAATAATTCCTGCCTTTGATATTTTCCTCATAGAATCTGTAAAGCTCATCTAATGTGAAACTGCCGATTTTATCGTAAACCGTTTCTCTGATGTCAAAGTCAATTCCTCTGTCTCGGTTTCTGATCCAGCTCCAGAAAATTTCAGATTTGATTATTCTTTCCGTCTGTATGCTTTTCCTGATATTCTCAACACTGTCATTGAAGTTTTTGTCGTATCTCGGCATATCGTTAAGCAGCATATTCATTGATCTTAAGGCTTCATTGAATTTATCGGGTTGAGTCATAATGTAAGTGAATATATAATCCGATTTTTCTTTCATATCGGGCATTCTGTAACCGGCTCCCGCAGCGTAGGCAAGACCCTGAGCCTCTCTTATCTCCTGAAATACGAGCCTTGACATTCCGCCGTCGAAATATTCATTGAACAGGGTAACTATCGGAATGTTGTCAATATTGAGCTTACCGAGCTTAGAGAGCATTACAAGGTTCATCTGCACCATATCGTAGTTGACGAAATAAACTTTCGGCTTGTCTGTAGGAAGCTCGGCGGGAATAACTCTGTCGGGAATATCTCTGTATTTTTTGATCTTCGGCATCTTCTTCTTTATAACTTTTGCGGCTTCATCAATAGTTCTCGGTCCGTAATACATTATGCTGTGCTTAAAACTCAAGAATTCTTTAACCAGATTGACCAGTTCCTCTGGATCCATTTTCTTCAGTTCGTCTGAAGGCACGACATTTTTGAAAGGAGAATTTTCACCGTACTTCGCATAATCATATAGAGCCGACCAGAATATCGTATTTTTATCTTTTTTGTTATCCTCGCGCTGCTTCAAAACCCCGTTCACATATTCGTTATAAGTCTCCCTGTCAGGCTTTGCGTTCGATATCATATCGTACATGAGTTCAAGTCCCTTTTCAAATGATTTGTCAAGACCGGAAATCATTATGTATGTTCTGTTCTCATTTGACCAGAAATATATATTGAGGCCGTTGATGTAAAGCTGCCTTTTGAACTCCTCAGGGCTGAATTTTTCTGTTCCCAGAAGGTCAAGATATTCTCCCGCATTTAAATATCTCGGATCGTGGCTTGTGCCGGCCTCTACAAGATAATAAAGCGAGAACAGCTCGTTAGTATTGTTTTTAATGTATTTAAGATCAACACCGTCATTAACTTTCTTCTCGGAGATCAGTTCTTTGTATTTCACAAAAACAGGATCGATCGCGGACGGGGGCATTTTTGAAACTGTATCGAAAAACTGGGAGACCGTATCTCTGTTTATCACAATAGGCGTGATCTCGGGTTTTTCAACTTTCATAACGGTAGAATCTTTTCCTTCGCGCTTATAAACTGTCACATAATTGTCTTTGTAATTTGCGTTCGCAAAATCAATTATTTCCTGTTTTGTGATCTTTTCCAGCTCATCGTTATACCTGAGTTCTTCTTCCCAGTCTTTTTTTGTTATGAATGAATTAACGAATGAATAAGCCCTCCAGTTGCTCTCGAATCTGTGGATCCTGTATAATTTTCTTATATTGACGGCAGCTTTGAGCATCACCTCATCGAAATCGCCTTTCTTTATCTTTTCCAGTTGAGCTAGAAGAAGATCTTTTACCTCATCAAGAGTCTGTCCCTCGCGCGGATTTCCCGCCAGAATATGCTCACTGTAATCGTTCTTTGTCCAGTTCCATGAATAGGCTGAAAGAACTTTCTGCTTCTGAACAAGATCAATATCAATCAGACCGGCCTGACCGTTATAGAGTATCGAGTTGATCATGTCTAGATATTTTGCATCATCGGTATTTTCGCCACCGAGCCTGAACCCGATCATTACAGATTCTGCGTCGGGACCGAAGACCTCCTTTACAACGGCTTCTTTCAGCGGTTTTTCGACAGGTGATTCATAAACAGGATCAGGTTTTCTTTCAAACCCGCCCCAGTATTTGTCTATCAGTTCTATAGTATTTTCATGATCAATGTCTCCCGCAAGGCAGATCGCCATATTGTTGGGCACATAATATTTATCGAAAAAATTCATGATATTGACCATAGAAGGGTTCTTGAGATGCTCGCCTTCCCCGAGAGTGGTCTGAGTCCCGTACTGATGTTTTTTATACAGTCCCGACAGCAGAGAATCAAGCGCTCTTTCGCCGTCATTATCCTGAGACATGTTGAATTCTTCGTAAACTGTTTCGAGTTCAGTGTGAAAAAGTCTGAAAACAGGTCTTGAAAATCTTTCGCTCTCAACTTTCAGCCATCTCTCAAGTTCATTTGAAGGTATTTCATTCGTATAAACGGTCTCTTCGACAGATGTCCAGGCGTTCGTCCCGTCGGCTCCGATATAGGCCATCATTTTGGTGTATTCGCTCGGTACTGCGTATTTTGAAGCCAGGGTCGAAACACTGTCTATCTTAAAATATATCTTCTTTTTCAGTGAAGGGTCTGAAGTGTTTCTGTGCATTTCGTAAAGATCTGAGATCTCCTGGATAAGAGGTTCTTCCTTTTCCCAGTTTATCGTTCCGATCTCATCGGTCCCTTTGAACATCAGATGTTCGAAATAATGTGCGAGGCCTGTTGTTTCGGCAGGATCGTTCTTGGATCCGGCACGCACCGCAACAAAAGCCAGTATCTTCGGCTTGTCCTTATTGTCAGAAAGATAAACCTTCAGGCCGTTCTCCAAAGTATAAATTCGAAGTCCGGTCGGGTCGTTCGTTACATACTCGTAAGTATAACCGCTGTTGTCTTCAGCTGTTTTGGTGATATAATCAGTTCCGGCGGCAAAGACATTTAAGCCTAATACAAAAAGAATCGTGATGGTCAGATACATTTTATTGCAGTTCATATTTCGCTCCGTTGAGTAATTTACTTTTAATTTGGTTAAATTATATTCATGTGTCAACTAAAATCTTACTGAATATTTTACGTGAAGAACACTCTCGGC
>JAFGUL010000145.1 GCA_016938535.1 Candidatus Delongbacteria bacterium | reverse complement strand
TCTTCGATATCGATAACCTTATACTTGTCGCATTTAACTCCGGCGAAAGTCGCTGTGCCTACCTTCTCGAGCATTTCCTCCTCTTCTATGTCCCCGGGAGCTTCCATTCCGGGCATCCCCTGCATGTCGTCCAGAGAAAATACTGTATAGGTCTTTTTCTTTTTGTCGTAGCTGTATACCATATCCTTTCCGTTCTCTTCGATATAAAGACTTATCATGTCCTTCATATCGGTCCTGCTGTTGCCGTCGCCGTCAGTATAGATAGTGTAAGGCTCCTGAGCGGGCATCATAGGCATGTCGGATGTCGTTTTTACCGTTGCCGAAAATCCTTTACCGAAATAATCCGCTCCGACGACAGAGCTCATTTTTACTTTTTCGCCTGCAGTGAGCATAAAAGCCAGCGAGATGCATACTAACATTGTGATCTTTTTCATTTTTATCTCCGTTTTTTGTTTGTTTTTCTTAGATACATATTCTACCACCAGACCATGATCCCTCGTGATTGGATCTCAGGTGCATAGATATTTATTGATAGTGAATCAAGCGGATTAAGAGTTAGTTCAAGGTTGCCTAACCCGGCAAAATCGGAATTTTGAACAAGGGGATAAATATCGCTGACGTTATTATTTTCAAGATAAATGTTCCTGATTTTGGATAAATTCCTGAATGCCGTTATATCTGTGACATTATTATTACGGAGACTTACATTGTTAAGTTCGCTAATATTGCTCATTACTGTTATGTCATCAATCTGATTGTCGTTCAGGTCTAAATTGCTGATATTCGATAATAAATTCAAAGGCGTAATGTCGCTTATATTGTTATTATTAAGCCTGAGAATTTCTATTCCGGTTAAATTCTCCATCGGTGCAATATCGGTTATCTGATTTTGCGAAAGATTAATACTTGTTAAGCTTGTTAAATTACTCACTGGGCTTATAACTTCGATCTGGTTGAAAGATAAGTCTATGTAATTTAGTTTAGTTAAATTCCTTAATGCTGAAATATCGACGACATTGTTATATCCCAGACCCAGTGTTTCCAATTCCGTAAGATCTGCCAGCGGAGAAATGTCTGAGATCAGATTCTTATCGATGTGAAGAGTTTTTAAATTTTTAAGATCCCTGAGCGGAGTGAGATCGCTGATCTTATTTTCAAATAGATCAAGAGTTTCAAGTGACCTGAAGTATTCCATACCTGAAAGATCAATGATATTCAAAATATAAGCTTCGAATTCAATAATATTCCCTATATCTGA
>JAFGUL010000144.1 GCA_016938535.1 Candidatus Delongbacteria bacterium | reverse complement strand
GAGATAACCGCTATGAAACCGCTTTCTGCTCTGCTTGATAATTATTACGACAACCTTCTTTTCAACAAAGGTTTGAGCAGACTTACCCTGGAATCATATGCCAACGATCTTAAAAGGTATATAGATTTTCTTGAAAACAGAGGTATTACAGATCCCGATAAGATCAGATCTTCCGATATCAGAGACCTCATTTCAGTTCTTGCGGATATGGGACTCGCACCGGCTTCGCTGGTCAGGAATATCTCTTCGGTAAAGAATTTTCATAGGTATTTAGTAGATGAGGATATTGTCACTTCAAATCCTTCTATGCATATCGAAATGCCTAAACAGCCTAAAACTCTACCGGATGTGATGAGCGTTGATGAGATCGAAAAACTTTTCGAAGTTGCCGGGTCGGACGGGACACTCGGGTTAAGGAACAGAGCGATGCTCGAGGTGATGTACGCATGCGGCCTCAGGATATCGGAACTTTTAACTATAGACTATAATTCGGTGATCTTTCCTGAAGGCATAATCCGAGTGATAGGAAAAAGGAACAAAGAAAGGATTATTCCTATCGGATCAAGCGCTGTCAGACATTTAAAAAGATATCTTTCCGATTTAAGACCGGAACTCGCGGCAAAGGGCAGGGACAAGGGGACTCTGTTCCTGAATTCGAGGGGGAACAGAATGTCAAGAATGGGGTTCTGGAAAATACTGAGAAAATATGTTCAGCTTGCAAATCTCTCAGTTGAGATACACCCCCATTCTTTCAGGCACTCTTTTGCTACACATTTACTTGAGGGCGGTGCGGATCTGAGATCGGTACAGGAAATGCTCGGTCATGCGGATATTTCTACCACGCAGATTTATACTCATATAGACAGAGAGCATCTTAAACAGGTTTACAGGCAGTACCACCCGAGAGGATGAGATTATAGACCCCGCTTAATATACTTGTAAATCCATCCTGCCTTAGTTATATTTAGTATGTAATAATAAATTAAAGCGGACCTTATGCCATCACTCGAACTCTTCATAGCCAAAAGATACCTGAGAAGCAAAAGAAAAACGGCTTTTATCTCCACGATAACTTATATTTCTTTTTTCGGGATCATGCTCGGTGTTGCGGTTCTTGTTATAGTGATGTCTGTCATGAACGGATTTGAATCAGAGGTAATGACGCGCTTTATTTCCAACGATTCTCATATCAGGATCAGATCTTTCAACGACAGGCCTTTTGAATATGATCAGGACTTAAAGAACATGCTCATGTCCGATTCTCTGATAACCGGTCACTCACCCTTTATTGAGTCATACGCAATGATAAAAGGCGACTATACCGAGGGTGCTTTGTTAAGAGGTGTGGACATCGAAACTATGGCATCGGTAAATCTGCTTGAAGATCAGATCATAGCAGGATCAAAAGAATTCGAAAGCGAGGATGAAACTCTGCCCGGGATCATTCTCGGAAAAGGAATGGCGGATAAAACTGCTTCTATCATAGGGAACGAGCTTTTCGTGATCTCACCTGCAATTTCAAGCACTTTTTCACAACCGCCCGTAATGAAATTCAGGGTCACGGGGATCTTTGAGACCGGACTTGCCGAAATAGACGGAGGAATGGCCTACATATCTCTCAAATCGGCCCAGAGACTTTTCAAGATGAAGGATAAAATAAACGGAGTGTATGTACAGCTTTCTTCGATCGATCATACCGATAAAGTAAGGGATATTCTCAAAATGGACCTTGAATACCCGAAAACTGCTGTTTCATGGAAAGACATGCACAAAAATCTTTACGCATGGATGGAGATCGAGAAAATGATGATGGGGACTATTCTTAGCCTTATAGTTCTTATCGCCGCATTTAACATTCTTTCAAGCCTTATTATGATCGTAATGGAAAAAAAGCAGGAGATCGGTATATTAATGGCGATGGGCGCGACAAAAAAAACGATAATGAGGATATTCATGATACAGGGTATGATCATCGGAGTTCTCGGAACAGCTTTCGGACTGCTTCTCGGGCTTGGAGTGTCTTATATCCAGCTCAAATATCAGATCGTTTCACTTCCGGGTGACATTTATTTTATTAACGCCATGCCGGTAAAGATCAGAGCTGCCGATCTGCTCATAATAGGAATTGTATCATTGACTTTAACATTTATTTCCACTATATATCCTTCAAGACAGGCGGGAAAAATGCTGCCTGCGCAGATAATAAGGGACGAATGAAACCAAGAGTAGGACAATGCTTGTAAATGTAAAGAAATTGTATAAAAAGTACAGAATGGGGGACAGGGATATACCTGTACTCAAGGGTATCGATTTTTCAGTATCTGAGGGCGAGATCGTTGCTGTAATGGGTAAAAGCGGCGCGGGAAAGTCAACCCTGCTTAACCTTATAGGCACTCTCGACAGGCCGGACAGCGGTGAGATAGATTTCAACGGTGAAAATATACTAAAATATAACGACAGGAAGCTGGCGGAATTCAGGAACAGAAATCTCGGTTTTGTTTTCCAGTTCCACTATCTTCTTCCCGAATTTACAGCTATAGAGAATATCATGCTTCCGGGTCTTATTAAAGGTGATAACAACAGTGACCTCAAAAAAAGAGCTGAAGAACTTCTCGAAATAATAGGCCTGTCAGACAGGAAAATGCACAAAAGCAGCGAGCTTTCCGGGGGAGAACAGCAGAGGATCGCCTTTGCGCGGGCTCTGATAAACGGACCATCACTGATCCTCGCCGATGAACCTTCGGGAAATCTTGATAATGTATCATCAGAAAACCTGCACGATATAATGTGGAGCCTGGCAAAGGAGAAGAACACCGCATTTATTATCGCAACTCACGATAAGAATCTTTCAGAAAAGGCTGACAGGATCGTAAAAATAGTTGACGGAGTGATATGATGATCAAATGTGACAAATGCGGATCACCTCATGTACTTTCCAAGATCCTGATACACGGGGTCAGGGGACAGGAGGAGATGAATTTATGCGCCTCATGCTTTCAGTCGTTTGTAAAAAGTCATCCGGAACTGAAACAGGGTCCGCTCGGAAGATCTTTAAACCAGATACTTTCTGAGACCCTCAAGATACTGAATTCCGGTTTTTTTGAGCCGGCTTTTCAGCCCGGAAAGAAGTCAGGAAGCCCCGGCATTACTGCTGTCAGGCAGTGTCCGGGCTGCTCAACTCCCGATATCAGGATCGTCAGGGAAGGTATCGCGGGGTGTGATTACTGCTATACATTTTTTGAAAAAGAGATCGAGGAACATCTTTTTAGAGAAACCGGATCGAATGTCAGCATGATGAGGGAGAGATCACTGTCGAGATCTCAGAGGATAAAAAATCTCGAAGAAAGGCTTAATAAAGCTGTAAGATCTGAAAATTATGAACTGGCGGCTGCTCTGAGGGACGATATCAAATCCATGATCAATACCTAACCGGAGGTTTTTATGAAATATTTAACAATTTTAGCGCTCATTTTATTTTCTTTTATCTCTGCAGCTTCAAATTCACCGGCCGAAGATCCAGTTCCTTCCTGGCAGCAGTCGGAATCCCCGGGTATTCAGCTCGGAGTGAGGGATAAGAACGGTTCCGCAGAAGAATATGAGGCTCTTTTTGTAGTCTCGAAGAAGAGCGGAACTGAAAAATTCGAGAAGAATATCAAAGTAAAAAAAGATGACTGGGGATTTGTGTATTTTCCTTCAGATTTCAAAGCTGCCTCAGATGACGGTGAATACGAGTGGAAGTGCTTTGTGGACGGAAAGGTTGTCTCTTACGGCGAGTTCATATACAGCGAATATCAGAGGATACTAACTTTACCGAAAAAAGATAAATGAAGCTCGGTATTCTGACCGCCACAACATCCGAATGTGATTTTTTCCCTAACATCCTCGACCTTAAAGTCATAGGGGAGAGAAAGGGTCATAAGGTGGATCTCTTCAAGAACGGGGAATTCAATCTGTTTGTTGATAAAAACGAAACGAGACTGTATTATAACAGAAATGTCGTTGATCCGTCTGATTATGATATAATTCTCAACAGGCTTTCTGTCAGGGAAAAAAGCAATGCAGAATACTATGTGATAAATGAATTCATGAAGGCGGGAGTTCCTGTAATAAATTCTCCTGATTCAATAATGAAGGCGAGGAATAAGCTTTACTCGCTTCAGATCATGTCAGCACTCGATATTATGATCTCCCGGTCGGCTGTGATAAGAAGGTATGAAGATATTGAGATCGTCCTTCAGAATTTTAAGTTCCCCGTGGTCCTGAAGAATATTTTCGGTTCTCTCGGAAGCTCGGTTCTCCTGATCTACGATGCAAAGCAGCTCTATTCGACAATTGATTACATCTGGAATATCAACAGGAATGAGATATTCCTCATACAGGATTATGTCAGATCTCAGGATAATAAGATCTCGGATTTCAGGGTCTTTATAATGGGAAACGAAGTTATCGCGGCAATGAAAAGAACAAATTCGGATAATGATTTCAGGGCTAATTACAAAAAAGGTGCTAAGGTTGAAAGAGCTGAGCTTACCGGAGAGGAAACGGAACAGAGTCTTTTAATAGCCGAAGCTTTCGGTCTCGAGATCGCCGGGGTTGATTTTATAAGAACCTCTGACGGACCTGTATTTCTGGAGATCAATTCAAATCCCGGACTTGACGGTATCCGTTCGGCGACAAGGACGGAGAACTTTGACATTCTTGACAAAATAATCGACAGGCTTGATGAACTGAAAAGGAAGAAATGAAGAAACTATGCTTTTACATACTCATTCTGCTTTCATTAACCTCCTGCTATAAGAATGATAACTCCGGAGAAAATGAGATCGAGATCATTAACATCTATTCACATGACACTTCATACTTCACGCAGGGATTCGAGTTTAAGGGAGATACGCTTGTAGAGGGAACGGGTCAGTACGGAAGATCTAAAATCGTAAGGTATAATATTGCTGACGGAACGGTTTATGATCAGGTCGCGCTGTCGTCAGATTATTTTGGCGAGGGTATCACTGTTCTTTCCGGAAAGATCTATCAGCTGACATGGCATGCGGGAAAATGCTTTGTTTATGATGAAAAGGACCTTTCGGGGATAAGGGAATTCAGCTATTACGGTCAGGGATGGGGTCTTACAAATGACGGCGAGAATCTTATCATGAGCAACGGATCAAGTACAATATTTTTCAGGGATCCGGAAGATTTCAGTATATTAAGAACGATAAGTGTAAAAGATAGTGACGGAAATTACATTATTGAGCTGAATGAGCTTGAATATGCGGATGGTCTGATCTACGCGAATATCTGGGGTACCGATCGGATAATATCAGTCGATCCTGTTTCAGGCATGGTCGAAGATGATTATAACCTTTCAGCTCTTAAACAGCAGGCAGTTGAAAAAAATCCGAATTCAGATGTTCTTAACGGAATTGCCTACAAAGACAGCAGTTTCTTTGTCACAGGAAAATACTGGCCATATATTTTCGAGATCGGTTTTTCAAAAAAAACAGGTATTTCAGAATAAAAATACCGAAAAAAAGCTTGACTTAACATCCTGTAACATTTATATTTGGCACTGCTTTTTAAATGGCTGGGAAAGTAGCTCAGTCGGTAGAGCACCGCCCTTTTAAGGCGATGGTCGACGGTTCGAGTCCGTCCTTTCTCACACAAAGCCCTGACATATCAGGGCTTTTTTATTTTTTCAGCCTTCAAATTTGCTAAAATCAATTTTTTTTCGTATATTCGAAACAGCATTGAGCTCATCAACCACTGAAAATTAACTAAAAAAGGAGAATGTTTTGTTTGAAATCAAAGTATTTGATCAAAAACACATGCCGACAGAAAAAGAAAAAAATGATGTTCTGGAATTTTTGTACGAACACCTGGAAAACTATGGTGATCCGAAAGCAGATATACTAAAAGCAATGGATTACGCTCTTAAACAGTCAGAATCATTCGGAGGGTTCATTCTTTCAGGAACCGAGGAAGGTAAAGTCACGGGAGCAGTTGTAGTCAACAGGACAGGAATGAAAGACTATATACCTGAGAATGTCCTGGTTTACATAGCAACTCACAAAGATCACAGAGGAAAAGGTATCGGTAAAAAGCTGATGAAAAAAGCAGTTGAAACAGCAGAAGGTTCTCTCGCACTTCATGTTGAGCCCGATAACCCGGCAAGATTTCTCTATGAAAAAATCGGTTTCACAACAAAATATATTGAAATGCGCTATAAAAAATAGGGATATAAATGGCATACATAACTTTGAACAGAAAGAAGCTCGAACACAATTTCAGGTTCCTCGACAGGATATTTAAAAAAAATAATATCAAATGGTCGGTAGTTACAAAACTATTATGCGGAAACAAACTTTACATCGGAGAACTTCTTAAGCTTAATGTTTTTCAGGCTGCAGATTCAAGGATCTCGAATCTTCGTACAATAAAATCAATAAAACCTGATATCGAAACGATTTATATCAAGCCTCCCGCGAAACATGCAGTAAGCAATGTTGTGAAATATGCCGACATCAGCCTCAATACGAGTATAAGCGTGATAAAAATGCTCTCTAAGGAAGCTGTAAAGCAGGACAAAACACACAAGATCATTATCATGATAGAAATGGGCGAGCTGCGGGAAGGCATAATGCGGGACGACCTGATAGATTTTTACTCCAGCGTATTCGAACTGCCGAATATTGAGGTAACAGGGATCGGTACCAATCTCGCCTGCCTGTACGGTGTTCTTCCTAATAACGACAAGCTAATTCAGCTGAGTTTATACAAGCAGCTTATCGAAGCAACCTTCAATAAGAAAATCCCGCTTGTTTCAGGCGGAGCTTCTGTGACGATACCCCTGATCTTTAATCACAGCCTTCCTAAAGGGATCAATCATTTCAGGGTCGGTGAAACACTGTTCCTAGGTACTGATGTTTATCATGACAGTACTTATGAAAAGATGCATAACGATGTTTTCAGATTGTTCGCAGAGATCATCGAGCTTATCGAAAAGCCAATTGTTCCCATGGGTGAAATGGGCACGAATGTTCAGGGTGAATCAGCGGAAGTGAACGAAGAAGATTACGGCAAAACGACAAAGCGGGCACTTATTGATCTCGGACTGTTAGACATTGAAGAAAATCAGATATTACCGCTTGATCCTGATATAAGTATAGTCGGCGCAAGTTCGGATATGATAGTGATGGATCTAGGAGATAACGAAAAAAACTACAAGGTCGGTGATTTTCTTGAATTCCGCATGACTTATCTGGGAACTGTGAGGATCATGAACTCAAAATATATTGAAAAACGGCTCGCTGAAAATAATTAATCCGTATCCGGGTATTTTTCAGCTATAGATTTAATTACAGGCAGGCATTTGAAAAATGCGTCAACAACTTCGGGGTCGAATTTTGACCCCGAAAGTTTTTTTACCTCATCAAGCACATCTTCCTCTTTCCAGGCATCCTTATAAACTCTTTTGCACGATAACGCATCATATACATCGGCAACTGCCACTATCCTTCCGAAGATCGGTATATCAATTCCTTCGGGTCTTTCAGGATAACCGGTCCCGTCCCAGTTCTCGTGATGCGAAAGAGCGATCTCTCTTGCAACCCTGTCAAATTCGGATTCAAGAGTAGAGAAAAGTTCTGCCCCCAGAGAAGTGTGCTTTTTCATGATGTCAAATTCTTCAGGCGTGAATCGGGCGGGTTTTTTAAGTATCGTGTCTGATATCCCTACCTTGCCCACATCGTGAAGCATAGCCGTCATTCTCAAAATATCGCGGTTCTTATCTATCTCTGACCGTGAAATACCCTTGTCAACCGCCCATCTTTCATAGATCTCTACAGAATAGGCTCCGACCCTGTTCACATGAGCTCCGGTCTCTTTCGGATCCCTCATCTCGGCCATCCGGATCATACGCATGATTAGAGTTCTTGTCATCTTTGCTTTCTGTAATGCAGTTCCCGCAGTCTGAGCAAAATGTTTTACGAACAATTCGTCCTCATCGGAAAAACAGACTATATCGCCAGGCCCGTTCTTCCTGTTGATTATCTGAATTACACCGAGCACTTCACCCGCATCGCTCTTTACCGGAACAGTCAGCATTGATCGTGTTCTGTAGCCCGATCTTTCGTCATATTTTTTATCGAATGTGTAATCTTTTCCTTCGATCTCATAAACATCGCAAATATTCAGACTTTCACCGGTTGTAGCTACATACCCGGATATTGAATTCTTATTTACAGGCACAGAGTAAGTAGTATAAATAAGTTTATCGCCCTTATTAAGCTGTTTCTGAAGAGTGTCATTCTGAGCGTGGCGGAAGAGAAGTTCAGTACTCTCTTTTGTATATATCGTTCCCGCATCTGCTCCTGTCGCATTTCTTGCTTCGAACAGTATCCTTTCAAGAAGAATATCGATATCATTTATCGAATTAAGTTCGAGGCTCAGTCTGATGATGTCCTTCATATTTTCTTCTCCGCTCTGTTTCAGTTTATAGAATTAAATATATGTAACAAATATATCTTAAAATATGACGGCTGTCAATTCTAAAGATTTTACTTTCAATTTTCTTAAATTTTCTTAAATTTCAATTATGGAAGAAGGAAATGTAATACTGGCTTTTTCGCTTACCCTTTTTGCCGGACTTTCGACGGGGATAGGCAGCATTATGGCATTCATGTCAAAGGGATTCAACCCAAAATTCCTTGCAGGATCACTCGGTTTTTCCGCCGGGGTGATGATCTATGTTTCGCTTGTCGAGATATTTGACAAGGCTAGAGAATCACTTGCAGGTTTCTACGGGCCGGAGAAGGGTTACTATTTAACAACGATGTCATTTTTCGGTGGAATGGCCTCAATAGCCTTAATCGATAAGATGGTACCTTCATTCGAAAATCCCCACGAACCGAGGTGTGTAGAGGACTGTGACAACAAGAATAAAGACCGGAAACTGATGCGGATGGGTATTTTTTCCGCGCTTGCTATAGGCATCCATAATTTTCCCGAAGGTCTTGCAACTTTTATTAGCGCTTTACAGGAACCCACACTGGCAATAAGTATTACGGCGGCGATCGCGATACACAATATTCCGGAGGGTATAGCTGTCTCGGTGCCCATTTATTACGCGACCAAAAGCAAAAAGAAAGCTTTTTATCTTTCTTTTCTATCAGGACTTTCCGAACCGCTCGGTGCGCTCATAGGATATTTTGTATTCAAGCATTTTTTCGGCCCGGCGATTTTCGGAGTTGTATTTGCCGGGGTTGCGGGTATAATGGTTTTCATTTCACTTGATGAACTTCTCCCCACGGCCGAAAAATACGGTGAGCACCATGTCGCGATATATGGCCTCGTCGCAGGTATGCTGGTAATGGCCGGCAGTCTGTTGCTTTTTCTGTAATATTTTATTATATTCGGACCATGAATCTCGATGTTAAACCTAAAAGCGTAAAAAAGCTTCTCAAAACCCCTCTCGTCCAGCAAACCTCATTCTGGTCGGAAGTTAAGAAAAATCAGGGACTTGTTTCAACAGCTTTCGATATCAAGGCACAACATTCAGACATTTTTTCTTCCAGAGACAGCAAAATACTTATACATGACGATATTCATATACTGATACAGAGTGCCGCAAGAGATGCTACGATAGCTTATGTGCCCTACGGACCGTTCATTGAACCTTCGGAAGAGTATCAGGGTGCGTTTCTTGAAGAGCTCTCTGAATGTTTAAGACCTCATCTTCCCGATAACTGCATGATGATAAGGTACGATCTTCACTGGCAGTCTCACTGGGCGAAAGAAAAAAGCCACTTTGACGAGAACGGTATATGGAAAGGTGTTCCCGAGAAAAGAAATCAGGAGTTCAGGTTCAATTTCAATACAAAAGAGTGGAATCTGCGAAAGGCAAACACAGATGTTCTTCCTTCAAGTACGATCTTTCTCGACATTCACGAACAGGAGAACGACCTTCTGGGCAGAATGAAGCCTAAAACGAGGTATAATATCAGATTAGCTGAAAGAAAGGGCGTAAGGGTAAGAAAAGCAGGAATAGGAGAGATTGGCACATGGTATGATCTTTACAGACAGACCTGTCAGAGGAACGGAATATTTCT
>JAFGUL010000143.1 GCA_016938535.1 Candidatus Delongbacteria bacterium | reverse complement strand
ATACTGCTCGTAGTAATCATAGCATCATTCATAATAGCAAGATTTGTAATCAGAGATAAAAAAATAGGATAATTCAATGACAACGGAAAAAACTGATACTGATAAAAGAGTAAGACTTAAGACCGAGAATCTGACCGTATGGTATGGGGACAATCCGGGTGTAAAAGATGTAACACTCGACATATATGACAAAAAAGTTACTGCCTTCATAGGTCCGTCGGGTTGCGGAAAGACAACTTTTCTGAGAGCACTGAACAGGATGCATGATCTTACAAGAGGAGCAAGAGTTACAGGTAAAGCTCTAATTGACGGACAGGATATTTACGACCCTAAGCTCGACCCCGTTATCATTAGAAGAAAAATAGGCATGGTCTTCCAGAAGCCGACACCCTTTCCCACTATGTCTATTTACGATAATGTTGTTGCAGGATTAAAACTTGTCGGTATAAGGAATAAAAAACTCCTCGATGAAGTGTGTGAAAGGTCTTTAAGACAATCCGCCTTGTGGGAAGAAGTGAAAGACAGGCTTAAAACTCCGGGCGGAAGCCTTTCGGGAGGACAGCAGCAGAGACTTTCGATCGCGAGAGCGCTTGCAGTAGAGCCGGAAGTTCTTTTGATGGACGAGCCTACAAGTTCACTTGATCCTCAGTCAACGAACAGGATAGAAGAGCTCATAGGAGAACTTAAGGATCAGGTGACCATCATAATCGTGACTCACAACATGCAGCAGGCTTCGAGAGTGTCTGATTATACTGCATTCTTTTATATAGGCAATCTGATAGAATTTAACAAAACTACAAAGATCTTTACCAGCCCTGACCAGAAAAGGACTGAAGAATACATAACCGGACAATTCGGATAGGAGAAAGACAAAATGTCAAAATATTTACAGAATGAACTCACAAAACTCAAGAAAAAATTCTACGAACTCTGCACTATAGTCGAGGAAGATGTCAGAAACGCTGTAAAATCAGTGTATGAAGGAGATGTCAACCTTGCTCAGAAAGTGATAGATAAGGACAGGCAGATAGACCTGATGGAGATCGAGATAGAAGAGGACTGCTTAAAACTCCTCGCGCTTTATCAGCCGGTAGCTATAGATCTGAGGCTCATAATATCTATGCTTAAGATAAATTCCGACCTTGAAAGAATCGGGGATCTCGCAGTTAATATTTCCGAAAGAAGCGTAAAGATAATCAGTTTGAACAGAAAAGACGATTCGTTTGATTTTACAGATATGTGCGAAAAAGCTTTAAGAATGGTAAAGGACAGCATTGATTCCATGATAGATTTTGATCTCAAAAAAGCCGAAGCAGTGATCGAAGCGGATGATGAAGTGGATAAGCTTCATGAAGCAGTATTCGGAAAGGTCAAAAATGCTCTGGAAAAACAGCCTGATAACTTCGAATTGCTGTCACAGTATCTGACAATATCGAGATCGCTGGAAAGAATAGGGGATCATGCTACTAATATAGCCGAGGATGTAGTATATATGATCAACGGAACTATAATCAGGCACCAGAACTAGAAGGTGAAGATACTTCTGAGTACTTTTCAAAGTTCGACAGAATAAGAGATCTCATGTCTTCGTGAATGGAGTTCTGTTTTTCTTTTGGTAAAGCTGAAATATCAACCGGTTTGCCGATCACAAGAATCACTCTGCTTCTTTTACCGGCTTTGACATTGTCAATTATTTTTTCCGTTCCGACTATCGTTACCGGAAGAACTGGTACTCCAGCCATAATAGGTAGCTTGAAACTGCCTTTCTTAAAAGGTATAATTACAGGCCTCCGTGTCCCTTCGGGAAAAATGATCACCGTCTGCCCTTTATTTATCAGTTCTGCAGCAACCTTGAAAGATTCAAGCGCTTTTCGCGGGCTTGACCTGTCTATAAAAAGACAGCCGATCATGCGCATCCATGAAGCGAAGAGAGGGATCTTTGAAAGCTCGATCTTGGCTATAAAAGAAGGTTGGTTCGTCATTTTTGCAAAAAGAAGCGGTATATCGAATCCGGCCTGGTGATTCGCTGCAATCACGACTGGTTCAGACGGAATATTCTCAAGTCCTATAACCTCAACATCAGCTCTTGCCCACTTTAAGATCTTTGAACCCCAGCGAATCGGATATTTTGACATGAATTTTTTAAAATCCTGAAAAGACAGAGTTGATCTTTTGTAATAAATGTAGGGCAGTATCAAAAAATGTGAGATGGTGTATATAAAGAATCTAATCTTTAACCAGAGTAATTTCATGTGCCCGTATTTTGACTAGTTTAAGATTTTTTCGACGAGATCGTTAAGAACATCAAGCTCAAAAGGTTTGGCCAGAAAACCCTCGGCTTTCTCCACATCCTGTTTTACCTTTTCTATTCCGTAGCCTGTCATAAGTATTATGGGCATCTCGGGGAATTTTGATCTGATATTTCTGAAAAGTTCGATCCCGCCCATTTTAGGCATATTGATATCCGAGACCACCAGATCGAATTCGTCCGGTTTACCGCCTGAAAGAATTTCCCAAGCGACTGATCCGTCTTTTGCGCTTGTGACCTTATAATCCATCATTTCGAAATAATCTGTCAGAAGATCGCGCATTATCGCTTCGTCATCAACTACAAGTATTTTTTTCATATCGGTCATAAATCTCAATCTCTTTTTCTTGACAGTATAATAAGACTATTAGAATGATAAATCAACTAAAATATTTACCAGCTGACCGCAAAAACAGCTATAATTATACAGTATACTGCAAAATAGTACATGCTGGATCTCTTTATCATCCATATTAAAAGTTTAAGTGCGAAATAACCCGTTATTGCCGAAATGATAAATCCTGTCAGCATATAGTTCTCGTATTTGATACCTTCTTCGACCGCATCTTTGAACTTTAAAAGGAATGCTCCCGATATTGCCGGGAGTGAAAGTAGAAATGAGTATTTTGCGGCCGTTTCCTTATCAATGCCGAGGAGTTTAGCTGTTGAAATTGTTGATCCTGACCTTGATATTCCGGGAATTATCGCCATTCCCTGTACTATTCCGATGATTATCGAATCTGATACAGACATTTCATCTACTTTCTTGAAAGCTTTCTTTTTCAGTTCGAAAGCTATCAGAAGCAGGGCCGTAGCCATTAGAGCGATCCCGACATAAAGAAGATTTTCAGCGAGTGATTCGAACCAGTCCTTAAAAACTATACCAATAATTGCTGTAGGTATGCTTCCAAGAAATATCAGAGTGAACAGTTTTGAATCAGCACTCGTAAAAAAAGACTCTTTTAGTCCTTTTTTTGCAAGCAGGCTCTTCAGACCGTAGAGCGCACCACTGATTATCTCGACAATGCTGTTCCTGTAAAAGTAAACCACGGCAACCAGTGTTCCAAGATGAAGGATCACATCAAAGAAAATATTTGATTCAGTTTCAAAGCCCAGCACTTCGTGAAGTATAGCCAGGTGCCCCGATGAAGAAACAGGTAAAAATTCTGTTAACCCCTGAATTATACCCAGAATTATTGCATGCATTGTTTCAGACATTTTGTACCCTCAGGTTTAGTGCATCCGGCCGGGTTCGAACCGGCAACCGCAGGATCCGGAGTCCTGTATTCTATCCAGTTGAACTACGGATGCAATTACTTTTTATTTCTTGAGATAGACTATGATCTTTTGCGATATATCACCCGCATTAAAACCATATTTATCCATAACGATATTTCCCGGAGCGGAAGATCCGAAACTGTCTATTCCTATATTCAGACCGTCTGATCCGGTATATTTTGACCATCCGAAAGTAGAACCTGCCTCGATGGAGACCTTTTTCACTCCGTCAGGAAGTATTTTATTTTTATATTTCTGATCCTGTTCTTCGAATATTTCGAACGACGGCATGCTGACTACTCTCGCCGTAATCTTTTTCTTTTCAAGTATCTCCTGTGCTTCCAGTGCCAAATTGACTTCTGAGCCTGTAGCGATCAGGATCAGCTCAGGTTTCTTCACATCAGAAAGAATATAAGCACCCTTTTTCAAACCGTCCGCAGACGCATAGTTTTTTCTGTCAATAGTCTCAATATTCTGCCTTGAAAGTACCAGAACGAAAGGTGAATCCTTTTCTTTAAGCATATATTTCCAGGCTTCGGCAACCTCGTTAGCATCGCCTGGTCTGATAACTTTAAGGTTCGGTATGATCCTGACTGACATTAATTGCTCAACAGGCTGATGTGTAGGTCCGTCTTCT
>JAFGUL010000021.1 GCA_016938535.1 Candidatus Delongbacteria bacterium | reverse complement strand
CGGTGTCTGATTTATCGCTTCAAGTACTTTTTTATCGTGTATTCCTCTGCGTTTAAGCTGATTCTCGATCATTTCCTTTCGTGCAAGTTCAAAATTGATCATTTATTGTAATGTCTCCGTAATAAACTGTTTTAATTTCTCCGTTTGAGCTGTCCTCGACCACAAGAGCTCCGTTGTCGTCTATCATTTTTACCCTTCCGGTAAAGCTATTTCCTCCGGAATCCACAGTAACAGTGTTGTCTCTGATATCCGCTTCCCTGAACCAGATCTTCGGAAAGTCCGTCAGCTGATTTGTACAATATCTCATGAACACACCGTTAACAGCTTCGGTCAGCTCTGACCTCAATGCATTCATATCAGGTTCGGTTCCGCTTTCAGTTTGAATAGTAGTCCACGGCTTTTCAATATCTCCGTCAGGCTCAAAATCAGATACATTTATACCGATACCGACGATCACACATTCTTTTGAATATTCGGACAGGATCCCTGATATCTTTTTATTGTCAATAAGCACATCGTTAGGCCATTTAAGCCTGATCCTTTCATAGCTGATATATTTAGAGAAAAAAGTCTTTAGAGCGATCGAAAAAAGAAACGACAGTCTGACGGCGTCAAGATTATCATAAATATTCTTAATAAGAAATGAAGCGAATATGCTTTTTCCTTTTTTTCCGTACCACAGCCTGTCCATTCTCCCGCGCCCTGCGGTCTGCTCATCGGAGAACACAACAGTACCTTCCGGCAGTTTTTCCGCACTGGTTTTAACATACTTGTTCGTTGAATCAATTTCATCAAGTTCAATTATATTTCTGAAACAGATACATCTCATCTAAACTTCCTCCTGCTCATCGTAATCTTCGAACAACTCCTCTTCCTGTTTTAGTTCCTCAAGAAGCTCGATTATATCGGAAACATCTGTCTTTGATACTACCGGGAGTACCGGAGTTCCCTTCACGAATGTGAGAGACCTGTGCACTCTTTTGGTCGAGAAATATATATTGGTTTTAATTTTAGACTTCATCATTTATTCTGTCCTGTCCGTTTCATTCACAAAATGTATGAAAATATCTTCCATGTAATGTTTGCCCGATCTCTCTCTGAGTTCACCGGGAGTTCCTACAGTGAGAAGTTTACCCTTATTGATTATTCCGATCCTGTCGCAGACCTTTTCAACTTCGCCCATATTGTGTGATGAGAAAATTATGGTCTTTCCTTCATTTTTCAGGTCGAATATATAGTTGTGGATCTTCTGCGCCACGATAACATCAAGGCCGGTGCTTGGTTCGTCAAGGATAAGAACGGGAGGATCATGAACTATGGTCCTTGCGATAGAAGTTATCTGCTTCATGCCTGTTGAGAGTTTTTCCGAATAAGTGTCCGCGTACTCTTCAATACCGAAATATTTTATCAGTTTCTCCACGCGGAGAGTCAGTTCGTTCCCGGGATAATCGTTCAGCCTGGCGAAATAAGTTATGATCTCTCTCGGGGACAGCCTCGGATAAAGCGCGGTTGTTGATGAAAGGTAGCCTATTGAGCGTCTTACTTCTTTAGGATGGGTTTCGGTATTATACCCGGCGATCTCGGCCGATCCTGAATTAGGCTTCATCAGCGTGGCTATCATTCGCAGTGTAGTGGTTTTACCCGCACCGTTAGGCCCCAAAAGTCCGAATATTTCGCCTTTATATGCGCTGAAACTGAGATCGTCCACCGCTTTGACGGTCCCTCTGTGCTGATCGTAGAACTCTTTACAGAGATTTTTTATTATTATTTTTTCTTCCATTTTCCCAACTTGTTTTTGATCTTTTTTGATAATGATGTATTTGAATATCCGAGAAGCACTTCTTCTTCGAGCAGGAACGGCAGAAGATGTCTGTAAACCAGCGCTGTCCAGAGGACGGAGAAGAAAATACTTTCAGCTATGAATAACATGTTCATATCATCGGAGATGATAAGCTTCATTGAAAAAGCGACATTCAGTACGGGGGTCATCGCCATAAAAATGTT
>JAFGUL010000142.1 GCA_016938535.1 Candidatus Delongbacteria bacterium | reverse complement strand
CGTTCAAAGAAGAAGCTGAAGTAAAGCCCGAAGTTGAAGTAAAGCCCGAAGTTGAAGTAAAGCCCGAAGTTGAAGTAAAGCCCGAAGCTGAAGTAAAGCCCGAAGCTGAAGTAAAGCCCGAAGCTGAAGTAAAGCCCGAAGTTGAAGTAAAGCCCGAAGTTGAAGTAAAGCCCGAAGAGATAATCAACATAGATTATAAGGATGAAGACCCGATAATAAATCAAATACTGGAAGAACTGACACTGACTTCCGAAGAGTATAAGAGCAAAATGGACGGCGCACTTAAACTTGTCGATGAGGATAACGAGAATTACGATTATCTCGTTGATCTTGCACATGCCCGGTTCCGGTACGCTGCCTTCAACACAAAGAAGGAGATATTATATTACTACAAAATGACAAAAGAAGAACCGAGAAACTATAAATATGCAGAAAAACTTAAATCTTTCAGAGAAGAGATACTTAAACTCAAAGACGATCTGATAGAAGAATTGAATATGCTTAAAAACGAGTATTACTAGTTATGGGGAAAATATTATTTTTATTGATCTTAGCGGCTGCATTCACTTTCTTTGCATCTGAAGTCCAAAGATCCGAAGGATCGAACGAATTTGTTCCAGTTGAATACTACGGTTCGGCTGTAAACAAACCTGACGGTCTGGGACTCGACGCAAAAAAAGATATTCCTGAGATATTTGAGCAAAAATACACTATATCAGAAACGAACGATACTGACAGCACCCTTCAGGAGATCAACGGGTTCAGAGTTCAGATATTCATGTCTGAAGATATTACCGAAGCAAAAAGAAGGGAATCGATGTATATTGAAAGTTTCGGAGAGGAAAATGTTCTTCTGATATTTGAATCACCATTCTATAAGATCAGAATAGGCAGGTTCAGGGATCGTGACGAGGCCGAGGATTTTAGGGAAAAACTGCTCAGAAGAGGATTTTACAGGACAATAATCGTGCCTGATAAAGTTAAAGTCCTCATGCCTGTAAAAAAATAACTAATGCGAAAATTACTATGATAATTTCTTTTGAAGGTCTTGACGGCTGCGGAAAGTCAACCCAGATTTCAATGCTGAAAAAACTGCTCGATGGATCGGGATACAGGACAGAAGTTTTAAGAGAGCCGGGCGGCGATCCTATCTGCGAAAAGATAAGAGAAATTCTTCTTGATAAGAAAAACCTGAATATGTGCAACACGACTGAATTATTGCTCTATATTGCAAGCAGAGCTCAGCTTGTCAAATCAGGGATAGCCCCTTTAATTGAGCAGGGAGTCATCGTTATTCTGGACAGATTTTTAGATTCTACAACAGCTTATCAGGGGTACGGCAGAAAGCTCGATCTTCTGACCGTGAAAATGCTGAATGAGCTTGCTACGGATTCAGGGAGATTCGTACCCGATCTTACATTTTTTCTTGACATGGACCCTGAAATTTCTATGAAAAGGATGCACTCAAGAGGAGAAGAGATAAACAGAATGGAATCAAATAACGCCGATTTCTTTACAGATATCAGGAAAGGTTTTCTGGAAATAGCCTCGGAAGAACCCGAAAGAGTAAAAGTGATAGACGGAACTCAGGATATTGATTCTGTACATTCGGCAGTTAAGAAAATTCTAAAAGAGAGAAAAATTATATGATCAGAACTTTTTTGAGAGCTTTCATAATACTTATCGCATCAACCGGAATATGCAGGGGGCAGGAGAAGAGCGCAGACTATTACAAAGAACTTTCCGACAATATTAAACTGTTTTTTGATGTTATGCTCACTCTGAACGAAAATTATGTGGATACTGCGAACATTGAAGAAATGATGAGCGAGGGTATCAAAGCTATGCTTGCAGCCACTGATCCATATACCGTTCTTCTTAAGGATGCGGAGCTTGAACATTTTGACGAACTCTCAACCGGAACTTACGGAGGGATAGGAATATATCTCGGAACAAGCGGACCGGATAAGACTCTGACCGTGATATCTCCCATGGACGACACACCCGCTTCAAAAGTGGGTCTCCGTGCCGGCGACAGGATCGTTTTCATTAACGATGTTGATACGAAGGGAATGTCAATAAGGGACGCATCAAAGCATTTGAGAGGTGAGAGGGGTACAAAAGTTGTTCTGCAGATAAAAAGGATCGGATCGGATAAAATACTTAAATTCACGCTGACGAGGGAATCTATAAATGTAAAGAACATACCCTACAGTGAAGTAACAGAGGAGGGTGTCGGTTATATCAAGCTTACCCAGTTCACAGCCACCAGCTATCATGATTTTGTAAAAGAATTCGAGAAACTTGTTTCAAAAGGCGCAAATTCTCTTATTGTAGATCTCAGGTTCAATCCCGGCGGTCTGCTTGATTCAGCTGTCAAACTCTGCAATGCCTTCCTTCAGAGAGACAATCTTGTCGTATTTACAAGAGGAAGGGGCACTAATATCGACAGCGAATACAGAACTTATATGACACCACTTGATACTGAGATACCTATTGTTGTTCTGATCAACGGTTCAAGCGCATCGGCTTCGGAGATATTTGCCGGTTCACTTCAGGATCACGACAGAGCAGTGATCTTAGGCGAATCTTCATTCGGAAAGGGACTGGTTCAGCAGCTGTTTGATGTCGGGAACATTGATAAGCGGAATTTGAAAATGACGGTCAGAAAATACTACACTGCAAGCGGAAGGCTGATCCAGAAAGAGGATATTTTCGGTGACAATGCCAAGAACGGGACCGACACTCTTTATTTTGAAACTCTCATCAACAGAAGAAAAGTGCCTTCCGGGCTCGGTATTATCCCTGATATTGAAATTCCGTCCCCTAAGATCCCTGAGTATATCATGAATCTGAAGATGAATAATTATTTTAACGATTTTATTTACCACTACTACGAAAAGTATCCTGATCATGATCACAACGGCACTATTGACGACAGCATCATGGAAGAGTTTAAGAATTATCTTGACGGTAAAGATTTTATTTTTAAAACATTTGCGGAAACAATGGCGGATTCTATCCTTGATTTTACAAATCTGAACGATTATCCTGATGAAGTTAAAGAGCAGATCGCCAAAACAATTTTAACCCTGAAAGAATTCGGTAATACAAGTTATGAAAATAACATTGAAGAGATAAGGAGAAATCTTAATATGGAATTCTCTGTTTACAAGAACGGTAATGAGGAGAAATACAGGATCGCGAACAGAAATGATAATGCGGTCATGAAAGCTGTTGAAATTCTGACGGATCAAAAAAAGTACAGAAATATTCTGGGTTACTGATAATGGAAATTCGCGCAAAAGAATATCTTCTTAAACTTGCAAGAGAAGCTGTCGCTTTAAAACTTAAGGGTAAAGATATCAAAGACCTGCTCGATCTGTCAGAAATACCTTCTGAATTACTAAATGAGGGAGCAGCTTTCGTCACTCTCACAAAAGCAGGTGAACTGAGAGGCTGCATAGGCTCACTCGAGGCGTACAGACCATTGTATTTGGATGTCATTTCGCATTCTCTGAACGCTGCTTTCAGAGATCAGAGATTTTATCCTGTGAGCATGACAGAGTTAGCCTTAATAAAAATCGAGATATCGGTACTTGCCGAACGAACGGATGTCTCATATACTGACTTTTCGGATCTCAAGAAAAAAATAATACCCGGAGTGCACGGTGTTTATCTGACTTACAAAGATCGTTCGGCTACTTTCCTTCCACAGGTTTGGGATCAGCTCCCGGATCATGAGCAGTTTTTCGGTCATCTTTGTAACAAAGCCGGCCTCCAGTATGATCTTCTTTTAACGGAAAAAGCCGGCATTGAGATCTATACCGTAGAAAATTTCGAAGAAAAATAAAAACCTACTTGTACTGTTCTATCGCTTCCTGTATCTTAGCTTTGGGAACAAGTCCGACTATAGATGACATTACTTTTCCGTCTTTGATAAAAAGAGTGGAAGGAACAGAAAGTATTCCATACTGTGAAGCGAGAGCTCCGTCTGTATCAATATCTACCGAAGTGACTTTGATATCGCCGTTATCAGCTGCTATTTCGTCTATGATAGGATCAAGTTTTTTGCATGGTCCGCACCATGCGGCGCCGAATTTCACTATAGTGAGTTTGTCGTTCTTAAGAACTTCGGATTCAAAGTTCGCAGTAGTCACTTTCATTGCATTGCTCATATAAACTCCTTCTATTTATTTTTTTCAACTATGTTTTTTAGTTTTTTAAGCATTCTTTCCGCTTCTACAAGTCCCTGGATCTTCTCAACGACCACACCTTCGGAATCTATGAACAGGATCAGAGGGATATTTGTTGCGCCGTAATCTTTGAACTGTTCAATATATTTCCTTGTAAATTCACTTTTTTTATCAGAAAAGTCAAGTTTTACAGAAACAAAATACTTATCGGTGTAGCTGACTACTTCAGGATCGTTCCATGTTACTTTATCGAGTTCTATACAGTTGGGACACCAGTTAGCCCAGAAATCTACCATGACCAGTTTACCGGTTCCTTCTATCGACTCCACGGCGTTTTCCACTGCTTCTATATCCTGATCTGTTTTCAAGAAGTTCACATGAGGTTCAGCGATTATATGCTTTGATCCGGAAATACCTCCGAACGGCAGATCGGTATAATGGGATATTGTTTTCAGTCCGAAAACAACACTTACCATTATAAGGAATATTCCGACAGATTTACCTGTAAGCTTGAAGAATCCTGAATTTTCACTGTCATATCTACGGAATGCTCCAATATATACAGCCAGCATTATCAAGAGCAGAGTGATGATCAGATTTAGTATGTGTTCCGGTATTAGGATATTTACGAAGAAAAGCGCAGCACCTATCATTACAACTCCGAAGAATTTCTTGATGTTCACCATCCACATACCTGCTTTCGGAAGAGCGTTAATAGCACCCGAAAAAGTTCCCAGAATTATAAACAGAAGACCTAGTCCGAAAGCGAATGTTATAAACAGAAGCCATCCGTAAAGTACATCTCCGGCCGCTGCCACATGCATGAGAAGCACAGCAAGTACAGGACCTACGCAGGGAGCTGCAACAAGACCGCTGACCATCCCGATTATCATGGCTCCGATTATACCTTTACTTTCTTTCCCTTTCTGCATCCACTCGGTCTGTTTTTGAGAAGAGATCAGATTCATATCCCAAAGCCCGAACATTGAAAGTGCAAGAACAGTAAAAACAACAGCTATGCCGGCTCTAACAAACGGATTCGCCGCCAGATCACCCACACCGAATACGCCACCCAGAAAAGAAGCTAGAAGTCCCACTATCGAATAAGTTGTGGCCAGTCCGAGAACAAAGAAAAGAGAAAGAAAAAATCCTGCACTTTTCTTTTTTTCAGAACGGGCGCCCATATAACTGATCACAACAGGAATAACAGGATATACGCATGGAGTCATACTGTCAAGAATTCCGCCCAGGAAGGCTATCAGGAAAACAAGAAGGGTCCATGTTTGACTTCCTTCAAGTATCGCAGCGAGTCTCTCTTCCATAGTCTGATCACTTTCATCTTTCCCGAAGATAATATCCATAATACCCTCAGAAGAATCGTTGTTCTTAATTTCAGCTCTGTTTTCATAAGCGGCCGTATTATCAAAAAGTTCGGGTGCAATATTGATGAAATCAAGTGTGACAGCTTTTTCAACAGGCATATAACAGGATTCATCTCCAAGTTCATTGCAGATCTGATACCCTACGAGCAGTTCTTTACCTTCAGTGTCGTTGTAATATCCACTCAGCAGGTACCGGATATCCCCTTTGTAAACTGTCTCACCTTTGTAAGTTGTTTCGCCCATGATTATTCTGCCGTCATTTTCCAGACCGGGAACACCGGATGTATCAAAATAAAAGTAATCTCCTTCAGTAACATGAAATCCTTCAGGAATTTCAAGTTTTATTATAAGCTCGAAAGGATTTCCGTTTTTTTCAACTTTTTCGCTGAAATATGTGCTGATTTTCACATCTTTTTCAGGATCGAATTCTGTTTGTGCGAATACTGTGAAAGTGATCAGTAACGAGGCAATTAGCGATAAGAATTTCATAAAAAACTCCCGTTTTAGTAATTATGGAAAGTAATATATAGTAAAAACCATAATTAGTCAAATGAAAAATTGACGGATCTAAAAGAAAATCAGTGAATTATTATTTCTTTATTATCCAGGTTCCCTCGAAACCGTTTTCCTGAAGTTTTGATTTTACGGTTGCCGCTTCTTCGTTTGAGCCGTATCCTCCGACAAGAACCTTATAGAGATTATTGTCAAACTGAACGGAGGTGTTCTCATATCCGCGGGTGTTCAGGCTGGTTTTAATGAATTCTTCAGCAGATAATGATGTGGAAAAAGCACCGACCTGTATATAATAACTTCCGTCAGATGTTTGAGTATCGTAGAAAACATAGGTATTCTGAATGAAAGCGTCCTGATAATTGGGCAGAGCTCTTAATTTATCTCTCATTTTTTCGGCATCGATCCTTGAAAGATAATCTCCGACCTGTACCTTATAAAGGTTATCATCTGCAAGCACTACATAAACTCTTTCTTTTGTGTCATTCATTGCAAGATTTTTTACTTTTTCTGCATTGTTCTTGTCCCTTGCGGCAAATATCTGAACTCTGTAACCTATCACCTGATTGAATCGGTCCGGAACAGGAGGAGCTGTTTCTGGTGTAATATCAGGTCCGGCTGTTTCAGTCACTGCTGGAGTTTCGGTGATATCTTTTTTATATACTTTTTTCGGGACTGAATATGTTTTTTCGAAACCTAAAGCAGCTATCTTATCTCTTAAGATATTAGCTTCTTCCTTGTTCTGACAGTCTCCCACATAAACCATGTACTTGTCAACAATAAATTCAATGTAAACCGGTTCCTGAACAGCTTCAACGACCTGTTTTTCTATCATGAGAGCTTCATTTTCAGTATCGACCGAAGCAACTTTGACCCTGTATCCGTCTATCATTCCCCTTTTGGTAAGATCTTCTTCTATGACAATCCTGTTCGAAGGATCGTCAGGACCGAACTTTGTCTCTGAAACACCGCTCTGTGGCGCACAGGAACTAATCACAAGAACAGTAAATAGACTAATAGCAGCTAATATCATCACTTTACGCATCAGTTACCTCCATTTTACATTTTTGAAGTGCATTATTTTTCTGCACAAAGGGAATATAAGAAATTTTAAGGATAAATCAACATAAAAAAGAAAGTAAATTTTGTTGATAATTTCAAACATTTTTCTTATAATGTTAATGAAATATAATCAGGAGCGAGAGAACTGTAATGTTTAAATTTATCAGTGCCGTGTCAGTAGTATTATTTTTATTCACGCCCTTATTTTCTCAGGGTCAGAGAAAAGCGGGTAATTCATCCGGTTTCAGGAACGGATATTTCAGTGGTTCATATTCTTACGGACCTTCATTTATGGAAAAGATCAATGAAGAAGTATCAGGTTTCGGCCTTGATGAGTTCGACGATAACATGTATTTGTACGGATTTGAGCTCCACGGTAATTTCAATCCGGCTTTCGGAATAGGAATAAAATATTTAACGGGCGACGATCTTAAAAACAGTAAAGTCACCCTCGAAGGATTTACGGACAGTTCAGGAGAGCCGCTTGAGCTTGAAAGATCGGTAGAAGCCGGGCTTTCACTTTACGGACTTTCTCTGAGCTACAGAAAATACATGGCTGGTAAAATAGAATTTTTCGGTGCTCTAGGAGCTTCTTACGGTTCTGCTGAAATTATTATCAGCCAGGATTACGGCGATCAGACATTCGAAGAAATATGGGACGGTTTTATTCCCGACAGCGGGCTGGACAGCAGGTATAACAAATCTGTTTCCTTCACTTCGGGATTATGGATGCTTGAAGCCGAGAACGGTATCAGATTCTTTGCTACTTCGAGAGTGGCGGCAGGAGTATCTGTAGCATATACGCAGGCTTATTTTAACAGCAAAGCGGAGATAAACAACGGGTTTGAATCAGTTCTTAATGTTCCTGATCTCGATTATTCGGGATTCACCTATAAAGCAACTCTATACTTCGGGTACTAAAATGGATGAGAAAAAAGTAATACTGTGCATAATGGACGGTTTCGGGATCGGGAAAGACTATGATCATAATGCTGTTACAAGAGCTGACAAGCCGAAAATCGACGAACTTTTTAAAAAATTTCCCTCGTCTCAGCTTATCTGTTCAGGATTCGATGTCGGTCTGCCCGAAGGTACCATGGGGAACAGTGAGGTCGGTCATCTGAACATCGGTGCGGGAAGGATAGTCTTTCAGGATATAGGAAGGATCCACAAATCTATCAAAGACGGTGATTTTGCTCAAAATCCTCCTTTCATGGAGCTTCTGAACAATACTGCTTCGAGAGGGACAGCCCTCCATATCATGGGTTTGGTTTCTGACGGAGATGTGCATTCCTCAATTATCCACCTTAAAGAGATAATACGAGCGGCATCAGAAAAGGGACTTGAAAAAGTATATATTCATGCTTTTACTGACGGCAGGGACACACCTCCCGAGAGCGGAATAGAGTTTATCAGAGAGATTGAAGAATTCGCGGAAGAACACAGCGCTTCAATTGCATCTGTATCAGGCAGGTATTATGCGATGGACAGAGATAAAAGGTGGGACAGAATTCAAAAGGCTTATGATTGTCTTACCAAACCATCCGGCTCAACACAGGACATATCAGCAGTTCAGATAGTGGAAGATTCATATAAATCAGGAATAACTGACGAATTCATTGTCCCTGCTCAGGTGATAAAGAGCGGCAAGCCTGTCGCTTTGATCGAAAAGGGTGATTCGGCAGTCTTTTTCAACTTCAGATCAGACAGGGCAAGAGAACTTTCAATAGCTCTCAACAGGCTCGAAGAGGTTCCGTTCGATACAGAGGATCTGGATATTGATTTCGTTACAATGACGCAGTACAGGGAAGATTTTCCTTTCAGGATACTGTTTGAAAAGCCTCATCTTAAAAATATTCTCGGTGAAGTGATCTCAAATAAAGGATTGAAACAGCTCAGGATAGCTGAAACCGAAAAATATGCTCATGTGACATTTTTCTTCAACGGCGGGGACGAAAAGAAGTTTGAGGGAGAGGAAAGGATCCTTATTCCGTCACCCAAGGTACCGACCTACGATATGCAGCCTGAAATGTCAGCATTTGAAGTGGCGGGGACGGTGGTTGAAAAAATATCCGAAAAGATATTCGACCTTATAGTGATAAATTTTGCCAACTGCGACATGGTCGGGCATACAGGTGTGTTTAAAGCGGCTGTAAAAGCTGTTGAGACTGTAGATGCCTGCGTAGGTAAAATTTACGAAAAAGCAGTTGAGAACGGATATACCATGTTGATAACGGCCGATCACGGTAATGCTGAATTCATGCTTGACGGAGATGTGCCTTTTACAGCCCACACAAAGAATAAAGTACCTTTTCTCGTGACCGACAAAAAACTGAAACTGAAGGACGGAAAACTGGGCGATATTGCTCCTACAATACTCAGGATCATGGATATTGGAATTCCGGATGAAATGACCGGAGACTGTTTAATTGTATCCCGGGAAAGCTTATGACCGAACTCAAAGAAGTATATCTCAGAAAGGGCTTCGTTGCCCAGGATTATGTTGATATTGCACAAGATTTCTTTGTGGAGATCAACACTTATTTTAAGATAACGGACTGCAATATAAAATTCTGCAGGCTGATGAATAAGACAAGGGAAGGTCTTTACGGTCAGAGCATACTTGATGCCGTGAGCGACAGGGATAAGATCAGATTCCAGAATATCGTAAGAAATACCTTTGTGAAGAAGTTCAAGGATGGTCTGATAATGATGGATCTGACCGACTACAAGCAGAGACAGACAACGGTCTCATTAAAGCTTAATCCGATCCTTGATGAGAATAATCAGATGATCGGGGTCTTTCTCAAATTCACTCCTTACAGCGTCAGGTCAGAAGATTCTCAGGTCAATTCACTATTTATGTCGATTTACAACTCTCTGACTGATCTTTACACGATCTATGCTACAGACACGAAAGGAAGAATAAACAGTGCGAATCATCCTCTTCAGCATATACTCGGTTATTCTGCGGAAGAAATGAAGGGCAAGCACATTGCAGAGTTTCTTGTCAAGAACAAAGCTCAGGAAGAGAATATCAAGAAACTTTTCAAGTCTCTTGAGGAAAAAGGGCAGTATGCGGGCGAGGTTCTTTATCAGGCTAAAAATGGCGAAGAGATACCGATCCATCTTTCGATATCATCTCTTGTTCATAACGGAAATGTGATCGGAAGTCTCGGTATCGGAAGGGATATGAGGGAGCAGAAACGACTGGAATCCGAAAATAAATCGTTCGCTCTTCAGGTACAGAGTCAGTCGAAACTGGCAGAATTCGGGATGATGCTTCAGGGGGTCGCGCATAATATGAGTACGCCTCTAACCGGGATCAAGAGCAGTGCCCAGCTTCAGCACTCCAGGCTCACAAAATTCAGAGAATTGCTTAAAAACAAGTACGGCGAGGATAAAGAAGTCGAAGACAATATCAGCGATGTGATGAAGTTCTTCGAGCTGATAGATCAGTCGGTCAGCAAGCTTGCAAGGATAATAAAGAACCTGATGTCCAAAGCGAGAGACCAGCAGTCTGTCACGAAAGAAACTCTGAATCTCGGTATCCTTATGGAGCAGGAGCTCGAATTCTTACTTTCAAACCAGTTCTTCAAGAATAAAGTCGAAAAAAACATCAGTATTCAAAAAGATATTCCGGTCATTTACGGACTGTATTCTGATTTCTCCCAGAGTTTTGTCAATATAATCAAGAACGGTATAGATGCAATGTGGGAGTCCCAAGTCAAGAAAATGAATATTTCCGTAGCTTATCTCGAACCGTGGATAATAGTAAAGATCGGAGATACAGGAAAGGGGATATCGGACAAGGTGAAATCTAAAATATTCGAACCTTTTTTCACTACCAAACCGAAATTTCATGACGCAAGGGGTGATGAGCCTACGGGAACAGGTATAGGTCTTGACAGCGTAAGATCACTACTAAAACCGTATAAAGCCGAGATCTCATTTGAATCGGAAATAGGCAGTGGTACCGAGTTCACAATAAAAATCCCAGTCAGGGAAAATCAGAAATCTGAAAACTAATAAACCGGAGATAGATGATGAAAAAGATTAGCGGACAGCTTAAAGCAGACGGACTGAAAATAGCGATAGTCGGTTCTCGTTTTAACGAACTTATTACGAACAAACTTATCGGCGGGGCAGAGGACTGTTTTTTAAGGCACGGCGG
>JAFGUL010000141.1 GCA_016938535.1 Candidatus Delongbacteria bacterium | reverse complement strand
TATTGATGATCTCTTTTACGATGCCCGCAACATCATGAGTGCTTTCCGCTTTCCCCGAACCGTAATTCTGATCCGCAGGCAGTTCAGCATCATTGAATCTGAATGTTGTGTAGCCCCTGTTTGAAACTTTTTTCAGCTCGTTCATCCATTCCGGATCTGTTCTATAATTTGTTTTATTCTTATAATAGAGATCTATTGCTTCCCTGTATGTTTTTACAACTGTAGATAGATAACCCTGCGTTTTCATTCTGCCTTCGATCTTAACAGAGCTTACGCCCGCTTTGATTATATCCGGAATATGATCGATCAGGCACAGATCTTTGGAATTGAAGAAATAAGTTCCTTTTTGAGCTTCCTCCTCGATATAAAAGCCTTCGGGAATATCGGATGAAGAAATATCGTACTTGAACCTGCAGGTCTGATTGCATTCTCCTCTGTTCGCGTCTCTGTTCTTTGTGTGATAGCTGAGCATACATCTCCCCGAATACGCCATGCACATTGCCCCGTGAACGAAAATCTCAAGTTCGGCTTTAGAATTAGATCTGATGCCGTTTATTTCTTCAATCGAAAGTTCTCTTGGCAGAATTATCCTTTTTGCTCCCATATTGTGAAGGAAATTGACTGTTCTGTAATTCATGGCTGAGAACTGAGTTGAAATGTGAACGGGCAGGTTGGGAAATTTTTTCAGGCTGAGATCAGCAAGTCCGAGATCGGCAATAATCACTGCGTCAGCTTTAATATCGTTTAAGAATGCGAGATGTTTTTCAACACCTTCAATATCTCTGTTATGCGCAACGATGTTTGCGGTTACATACATCTTAACTTCATTTTCTGTGCAGAAATTTCTCGCTTCGATCAGTTCATCGTCGGAAAAATTGCCTGCGAAAGCTCTCATCCCGAACTGCTGTCCCGAAAGATAAACAGCATCAGCGCCGTAGAGGACAGCTGTCTTAAGTTTCTCAAAATTTCCCGCCGGTGCGAGAAGTTCAATTTTTTTCTTCATCACGACCCGTTTTTATTTCAATTTTAAATATAACAAAATTCAGGTTCAAATCAAATAAAAAAAGCCCCGAAAACGAGGCTTGATATCAGTACACCATAGAGGGCTCGAACCTCTGACCTACGGATTAGAAATCCGTTGCTCTATCCAACTGAGCTAATGGTGCGTTAAAAGCAGGTCAAATATAACGATTTGACTACAGTTTGTCAATGTTTTTTACCGTCAAAATTCTCAGACTATCAGAAGTCCGGCATCGAAGAGTTCGTCCCAGATCTCATTCGCGACAAATCCGCTGAATTTGATACCCTGATAACCGGGGAATGTCTTTGCAGCTTCGGAGACTTTTATTCCATCGGAAGAAAAAACCGAGGCTGAATTCATAAGTTTTTTGAGCCAGTTGGATATCTTATAGGGAAGTTCATACTCGATCACACCGTTAAGGCCTTCAATTATCACGATCTTGCCTTTGAGCGTGACTTCGCCTCCGAGCCAGATGATCTTCTTTGACTGATCGGGGAGAGGAAGAGGTTTCTCGAGGATCTTTCTTAAAAATCTCTTTTTTACCGAAGGAAGAGGTGTCCTGAAAGCGAACCAGGTATTTATATCTTTATCAAGTCCTATTCCCAGCATGAAATTGTACGTCGCTTTCTTCAGTCCCCCCCCGAACCTGTCGGGTTCGTTTCCCGATCCGTCAATGTATTCAATATCATTGTTCGCAAACGGCTTAGGGTCAGGATCGGGAACTGAGATACGGTATTTTTCGCGCTGAGTGAACACAGGACTGTGAACAGTAAGCGCGAACCTGTGCCAGAACGCGGAGTCAACGAGACCGGCCGCGAAAAGCTGACGCAGAACTTCTGCGGAGTCAATGAGATCATGTGCGGTCTCGGTCGGGAATCCGTATATCATGTATGCGTGGACGAGTATTCCGGCCGACTTGAAGTTCCTCATGACCCCGACCGCATCCTCAATAAGAACACCCTTGTTCATTGACGAGAGCGTTCTGCCGCACGCGGACTCCAGCCCGCCGACAGCAGCGATACAGCCTGCGTGCTTTAACAGCATGCACACATCTTCCGTGAAAGCTTTATCGAACCGGATGTTCCCCCACCATGTTATTTTTATCTTTTGTCTTATCAGTTCGACAGAAAGCTTTATCGCTACAGCCGGCGGGATCGCTTCATCCGTAAAATGGAATCTTGTAATACCCGTCTGATTTACCATTTTAACGATATCCGCGATCAGATCATCCGTATTTTCAGGCGCATAATCTTTTATGTAAGGGAGAGTGGTGTCGCAGAATGCGCACCTGTGCCAGTAACAGCCTCTTGCGAGCCTGAGCTTGAGAGTATTTTTCTCCGACCACAGCCTCATCATCGGGTTCACAGATTCGTAAACCGGTATATAATCATCCATGTCGAGATCTGAATAATCGGGAGTTCCTCTATTTATGTCGAAAGTCTGATCTGAATTGTCGTAAAATTGCACTTTGCCTTCTTCTGAGCAGTATGTTCTCACAAGCTGATCTTTTGTGATCTTTCCCTTTGCGAATTCAATTATTCTCAGAAGCGGCACTTCACCGTCATCTAAGCAGATAAAGTCTGTAAATTCGAATATTCCGGGATCGGACAGGCTTCTCAGTTCCGTATTTATATAGCCGCCGCCGAAGACGATGATTTTGTCAGGATGTTTATCTCTGATATGTCGGGCTACCTTAAGTGCGCCTGTAAGCGTTCCGGGAAAAGGTATTGTGAAAGCGATAATCTCATAGTTCTCAAGACCGCATTTCTCAAGTTCCGATATCATGAATCCGTCCGTAAAACTGACACTGTCTAGGCCATTGCGTACAATTTCAAAAACAGGCGGGCTCAGACTCAAACTCTCAGCATATCGAGAGAGGCCGTAACCGGGAGCTGCCGTTTTAAAGAAAAGAAAAATGTCCTCGAAGTACAGAGACGCAAGGTAAAGGTTATAATCTAAGTCATTCAAGCCTGAAATATCTTTTTTCAAAGCTGATGAAGACATTTTCCATTTTGGAATATCATGATCGAATCTGTCCGTCTTACCCTTCAAGAAAAGTACAAGATCATCTATGCTCTGAAAGTATTTATCGAAGTTGTCGAGAAAAAATCGGGCATCTTGGTCATACACCTGATTTTCTTCAATGTATGTGCGAAGTTTTTCAAGTCCTTCCTTCGAATACATCGAATTAGTCATTTTGATGCCGAGATCAACAACGGAGCAGTCAGTTCCGTTCGCTTTCAGAAAACCCTGAAGAAAAGACAGTGATGCATAAGGAGAATTAAGCTGTGAAAAGGGTGGAGATATTATAAGGATTTTCATTTTTTTTCCTTAGCTGAAGACAGTCACAATTTAAGAAAATTATTGATCAAATACAATCTTATTATCAAAAGAGGCTTTTAAATTTACTTGATTTACTATTCTGATCTACTTATATTTTATGTAAAAATCGGGTGTCACTTATGAATATACGGTTATTTGTGTTTCTGATTGCTTTCGTTTTTATTCCGCAAGTATTTTCTGTTTCAGAAATCTACGAAGTCACTGCAGAGGGAAGAGGAACAGACATGGATTCAGCTTTAAAAGCGGCTCAGAAAAATGCTGTTGAGAAAGCTGTGGGTGTGTACATTAAGTCTGAAAGCAAAGTAAAGAACTACATATCAGAGAACGATGAGGTCATGTCGAAAAGTGAGGGATTTATAAATTCTTATGAAGTTATTGACTCGAAGCAGGAAGAAGACGGAATGTGGATAGTGACCATAACTGCATCAGTCCCGAATTTCGAGTATATTTTTAAAGATAAAGCAAAGAAAGCGACAATTTATTCAGCTATAGTTCCCGGCGTGGGACAGATATATAAAGGCAGACCTCTCAGAGGATCTATCTTTCTCGGGGCTGAAGCCGGACTTATAGCGGGAATTTTTATAGCCGACAGGAACATGAGCGATGCGATCGGCGACAGAGATGATCCGAATAACCTTCTCGTTTGGGATTTCTATAACGATAAAGTCAGTAAATGGAAGAACATAAGAACCACTTACTATATTGCTGCAGCCTTAGTTCATATTTACAACATTTACGATGCGTACTCTGTAACTCCGATGCTTAAAGGTCTTGAAACTTCAGCCATGATCGGGGAGGACAGAATAGGATTGAATCTGGTGTACAGGTTTTAATACAGCTTAAATAAATCAGCGGGATATATTATGAAAAAAATAAGATTTTCGGCTTTGGGAGTAACTGCTCTCTTATTCATTGTGTTATCTGTTTTTACTGTCTCATGCACAGATGACTCTTCGCCGAGCAGACCGTCAATTGATGCTGAGATCAACGGAACGGTAACAGACCTGGAAACCGGAGGGGCTCTCGCAGGTGCACTCGTAGCTGTTCAGCCAACTGGAAGGAGCATGCTGACAGGCGCGGACGGTTATTATTCTTTTTCGGATCTTGATGCTGATATATACACCGTCAGCGTAACAAAAGCAGGATGCGCCTTTTTTTCAACTTCTGTAAAAGCGGGTTATGGAGAAGTCCAGACTACCGATGTTCAGAACTCTTCAAAGTTTCCTGAACTGACTATTGATAAATATAT
>JAFGUL010000140.1 GCA_016938535.1 Candidatus Delongbacteria bacterium | reverse complement strand
TTCAGGCAAAAGACGGCAGAAATCATATTTTGGGAATAATGAACGCAACAATAGATACTCCGAGAACTGAACTTTCCGTACATGCTCCAAGAATATTAACACACAAGATCCCCGCAGACGAAATTGGTTTATTCGTCGGACCGGGCGGAAAGAACATTAAAGGCATCATCGCTGAATACGATGTGAAAATAGACATTGACGATACCGGACTGATCAAGATCCTGTCCGACGGCGAGAACGGCGAAGCCGCGCTTAAGCACATTCAGGCTATGTTCGCAAAACCCGAGATCGGAGCAGTTTATGAGGGCGTCGTAAAAGGTGTTAAGCCTTTTGGAGTATTTGTCGAGATCATGCCGAGAACCGAAGGTCTTGTTCATGTTTCAGAACTGTCGCTTGAAAGGATCCAGAATGTTGAGGAACATTTCAAGATCGGAGATAAACTTAAGGTGAAGTATATCGGCACTGACAAGGAAGGAAGAATAAAGCTGGTCAGAAAAGAACTTTTAAAAGAAGAGGCCGGCAAGTAAAGTTTTTATTTGCTTGAAGCTTTTTTTTATTTATATTGCTGTACAGTGTGGAGGAAATGAATGAGATTGAGGCATGAGTTATGAATGATGAAGCCACTGTAAGAAAATTGAGAGCTATAATGTTCTCGGATATCGTCGGCTATTCCAAGATGATGCAGCACAACGAATCAGAAGCGTTGAAACTTCTGCAGAAGCATAAGGATATAGTTTCCGAGATTTCCGCAAAATACGGCGGAAAGATAATCAAATATGTCGGTGATGAGATCCTCGTGGAATCCGAAAGTGCGGTCATGCTTGTTTACTGTGCGAAGGAACTGCAGAAATTCTTTGCAGAAAGGAATGCGACAGTACCCAAATCAAGAGAGTTATGGGTAAGAATTGGTATCCATATCGGGGATGTCGTTGTAAAAGAGGAAGATATTTTCGGCGACGGTGTAAATATCGCTTCCAGGATCAGACCTCTGGCAGAACCCGGCGGAATTGTCATTACTCATTCCGTTCTCATACTTCTCGGAAATCAGGATGACATAAAATGTGAGCTTATTGGAAACAAAAAGCTTAAGAACATCAGGGAAAAGATCAAGATATACGAGGTGATTACAGGTGATAAACCTAAAACTCCTAACCTCGGTTTTGAAAAATCTTCCGGAATAGACAGAGACACCTTTCTTAAAAAGGTACTCCCTGTATCTATGAGCGTGCTCTTTCTGTTCTTCCTTCTTTTCCTCATGTTCAGGACCAGTTTCTCTGACTACGAGGAAGAATACTTCAGATCGAGGTTCAAGGATACTAACACTATAACGAGAAAGATAGAAAGCGTAAAGAATGTAAAAGCGAACTACTTCAATATTATATCTTCCAGCGTTCAGGATTCTCCCGTACTGATAAATTATTATGACAAAATGCTTTCCGAGAACCCGGACAACATGAGAGTTCGGTTCTACGCGGCCCTTATGCAGATGAATTTCAACTCCGACAGATTTGCTCTTGATTCAGCATTCAGCGTTTTTGAAAAACTCAATGAATACGGTGTAAAAAATCCGTATTTCAAGATCTCGCGTCTGAAACTATACAGCAAACTCATGATAAAACAGGCTTCAGCGGATCTTGCAGAAGAGATAGTTAAAGAATATCCCGACAACCCCCTTACGGTTTTTGAGGCGGCGGAAACCTATAAGAATGTTCTGGGTAATGACGAAAAGGCAGAGCGTCTTTATAGAAGGACACTCGAACTGTTTCCCGAATTTGTCGGTGCGTACAACGGTTTGTCGGATATTGAATTCAACAGAAGGAATTTTACTAAAGCCAAATCTTTATCCGATTCATCACTCGCCATCAACCCGACTTATCTGCCTTCTGTAAGAACGGCGGTCAGAACGCTGAAAAGTCTGTCTGAATTCAGCAGGGCTTATGAGATAATAGATGTACTTCCGCAGAATTCGCCGGACAAATACCTCGAAAAAGCAAAGGTCAGCCTTCTGGACAACAATCCTTCTGAAGCTTTAAGGCACATAAGCGACGGCCTCTATGAATTTCCCGACAAACAGGATTTTGTTGAAGCCAACAGCATGATAGAAAAAATTATCGTTCTCTCCGATTCTATCCAGCGAATCGAGAATACTGTGACCAGGGGAAGCAACAAGTGGACAGATTCATGGGATAATGCCGTTCAGAAATCCAAAAATGAGAATAAACCCATTATCGTTATCGCACTGGACAGCGAGTGCCTGCGCTCTAAATATATTGAGCTCGCTCTTCTTGAAAGAGGCGCACTCAGACTGACAAATGAAGCTGTGATGCTTAAAGTCTTCCGGCACAGCGATAAGGATTTCTTAAATGAGCTGGGAGTTGAAACATTTCCTGCCATGCTGCTTGTAAGCCCCGAAAAAGAAGTAATAAAATCATACGAGAATACTAAAGATGTGATCACCGACAGCGATGTTGTGATATCTTTTATTACCGAAGCAATATTTCTTAATAAAAAGATAGTTGCCATGAACAGGGATATCGAAGATAACAGGTATAAGAATGCTAAAGATTTCCTGCATGCCGAAGAACTTGCCCTTGAACACAGTCTTCCGATCATTGCTGTTCTCACTTCAAGAGAATCTGATACTTCGGATATGTTCTTGAAACAGACCATTTTCAATCCCGGATTTATTAAAAATTTTAATAGGACAGTGCTTCTTTCAATTGAAGACGCAAAATCTTCCGACCTTGCAAAAAAACACAATGTAAACAAATTCCCGACAGTACTAATATTTGACGAAGATATAAATCTTGTTTCGAGAAGATACGGTGTAATTCCCCATAAAATACTATCCGAGGAGATCAAAAGAATAAAGCTGTTCAGGAAAAGAAATGAAAAAATGAAGGAAACTGTCAACTGGACCTATGACATAAAAGAAGCTCTTTCATTTGCAAAGTCCGAAAAAAAACCTGTATTTGCATACATAACTGCCGACAAATACGGAAAATATAAGCCTGAAAGCGCTCTTTTCGACAAATACGAAACAGTAAAAAAGATCAATTCGGGATATATACCGCTCTTTATAAGCAGCGAAACCAACAAAAGTTTTTTCAGTACTTTCAGCTCTGATGCGCTTCCCGCCGTAGCCGTCCTCGATCATAACGGCCAGGTTCTTTACAGCTCTATAGTACCTGATGAGATCACCGGGATAGATCATATGCTCGACTATAAAACGAACGGGGATCTTCTTGTCAGCCTCGGATCGGCCAAATTCAAGAAACTGCAGACAGAACTCGAAGTTGCCAAAGCTCTTGTTGCGAACAGGATGAACAGATCTGCCGCGAGCAAGCTTCTCGATATTGTCACTTCGCACCCGTCGCTGCCTTGCGGATATAACGATCTCGGGGAACTGTTCCTATCGCAAAACAAGTTCGGTTCGTCGGTTTATTATCTCAAGCATCCCGAAACCAGACATTTTTCGCTTTCAGACAGGTATTTAAAGCTTCTGCTTACATCTTCCCTTCTATGGGATGATTTTTTCAGGCTCAGCGAGTATCTGAAATTCCTTCTTGTAAAGTTTAAACACGACAGAACGGGACTTTCTTCCGTATATGCCGCTCTCGCTGAACTGTATCTTGCCGAGAACGAAACTATAGATGCTCTCAACTATGCTGAACAGTCTTTCGCATTAGACCCTATCAGAATGGAAAATCTGAATCTCATGGGTATTTTGAACTACAATATAAACAGGGACAAATCAGAGGAATATTTCAAAATATCTCTCGTGGTTAATCCCGAGAACACAGTAGCCAATGCCTATATGTACAAAATTACCGGTGAAAAAAAGTACCTTATCGATTCGAAAAAATCTTATCATTCAGGGGACACTGATTTTCTCGGGCTGAGATATTTCAGTGATTCAAAGGAATATACGAATAAGGGACTTATAGAACTAATAGAGAGGGCTTACAGGATCAGACTCCTTATGTATCCTGACAATACAGGTTTCAAGCTTGATCTGGTAAGATTCCTCGCAGAGAATAACGGCGATATGGCTGAAGCTCTCGAACTTGCCAACCAGCTCTTAAAAACCGACCCCGATAATATCGGCTTCTTAACAGCCGCTTCGTGGGTGTTCTACAATCTGGGTGATTTCTCCGGTGCGGACAGAATAATCACAAAGGCATTCAGAAGCCTTTCTCCTGATGAATATGAGAATTTTTCCACTATGTTCTATTATATGGGAATGATAAAATCATCAATAGGTGATAACAGGTCAGCCCGTTATTACTTCGAAAGACTTCTTGAATTTAAAAACAGAGAAGATCTGGGACACACAAAACTTGAATTCGCAAAAAGATTTATTGAAAGCGTTCATTAAAAAACTGAGGATATAAACATGAAGATATTTACTATCTCGGTCATCACTTCCGCTGCTGCATCTTTCATAGTATGCCTGCTGATTTTTTCAGGGGTCATAAATCTGAAAAAGATATTTCCGGAAGATTTTTTTCCTTCAGAGGAAAAGGTTACTGAAATTGTCACTCCCAATCTTGTTAATTTAAAGATCGCCGACGCTGAAAATGCCGCAAGAAGCTTAGGTATCGGAGTGGTCAGGGAGGATGTTTTCGTAGAAAATACGCAGCCGGATCTTGTAGTTGAGCAGTTCCCTCTTCCGGGTTATAGAACATCCAAAGGAGATGCTGTAAAACTTAAAGTTTCCAAGGCTGTTGAAATTCAGATGGAGATGATGTCCGAAGAAGATATGATGGCGGAATTTGATGATATTGAACTGTCCGCAAAGATAATGATGCCTGATATTACCGGACTTAATTCTGTAACGGCTATAGACATACTTAAAAGATCCGGACTAGAGAATATTTCCCAGACAGAAGCCGAGGACGACTTTATAGACAAAGGCAAGATCATCAATTTCAATCCTCCGGCAGGTTCGGAGATAGAAGAAGATACTCCGGTTGATATTGTAATAAGTAAAGGTCCTTCGATCAAGATGGTCATAGTTCCGAATCTTTATAACAAAAGCCTCCAGAACGCAAAAAATGAAATAGAAAAGAACGGTCTTAAACTGGGTAAAGTTAATAAAGTGACCGATGTCAATAAAGGATTCGACAGGATCATCGGTCAGTCCGTCAAGTGGGGCGATAAGGTCAAGGAAGGTACTGTGATAGACATTGATCTTAACGCGGAGGCCGAAGAAAAGCTGGGCTGGTAATGAAAATCAGAATTTCGCGGCCATGCGCATACTGAAAATTTTGTACATACTGTTTGCTGTAAACGCGTTTTTATTTGGCGGACAGCATTTTTTTGACCGTGACGATATAAGAAATATTGCCGCGAGAGATATTTACGACCTGCTTTCAAAAATATCCGAAATACATGCATCGGGTTACGGGATCACCGGTCAGCCTGTGATGTTTGAGAGAGCGGGAAAACTTTCGAACGGTATCGAGCTTTACATTGATGATATTTACTACGGCCGGACAGTTTATGACCTTTCATTCATTTCTGTCGATCAGATAGAAAGAATAGAAACGGGTAGGGTTTCAGGATCTTCAGGCGGTCTGTCAGTAAAGATATATACTTTATCCTATAATTCAGAGATGCCTGTGTCTGAAGTGACTTATAGAGACGCTTTTTTCAATTACAGAAATCTTTCAGCCAACATTTATCAGAATTTCAATGAGGACTATTCATTTCTGCTGTCGGGAGAATTTTTCGACTGGAAGGACAATCGCGAGCAGGCAGACAATTTCCGCTATCCCTACCAGAGGCAGAATTTCAGATTAAGGCTTAATTTTCCGGAATACAGCTTTACTAAACCGGGTTTTGAGACTCAATATTTTACCGAGGAAAAATATGTTCTCGAATCGGATTCATCATATTTAGAATCCTCCCGTTTCAGGACTTCAATTTATTTTGACAACAGTTCCGGAAATATTATCTCAAACCGCCTTGTTATAACTCACGAACTTGATACAAAAGCGATGAAAACAGGAATACTTAATACTTATGACAGTTTTATCTTGGGGGACTCGCTGAATCAGGTTGAAATTACTCCGGGGATCACGGCTCAATATAACACGAAAACTTATTTCTACATAAAACCTGAATACCGTTTCAACGGATCCGCTGAAGCTGTATTCGGGGGGTATGCGGGTTACTGCGATAAAGATAATAAAACTCTGTCAGCTAATGCGCATTTCTGTAAAGAATTCGAAGGTTCGCTATACATTAATACATCGCACGGGTACTTTTATAATGAAAAGGAAGTATCTTCAAATCCTGAAGAATTTTTCGAGAACTATATTTCTGCCGGGAAAAAATTCCTTTCGGGGAAAATCACTCATGATCTTGGGGCAGGATATGACATTATCAGTTATTTTAACAGACCTTACGGTATGCCGTTCGATCAATGGGAACCGCAAAGGGAATATCTGAGGCTTAAATATCACCTGAACTTCGGCAGCACTATAAAATTCGGGTGGGATCATACAGCAGCTCTGAACAGTAATGTTTTTGATGATATCGCGTATAAGAATGTGATCCGGGCTGATTTCTCTGACAGATATTTCAACGATAAACTAAACATAAATATCTCGCTTCAGCATGTTTATTCGGAATTTCATATAAATGACTCAAGCGAAATAATGAACAACCTGAGCTTTAATCTGCGTGCCCGTATCGTAAATCTGGAATTTTTCTTCGGCTCGGATAATTTCCTCAAGAACTCTTACACCTTCGGTGATAGAACCTTTACAGTTAATGATCACTATTCATTCGAAACAATAAAGGGATTTGAAATGAGAAGGCATGACGAGATATGGGGCGTGAGATGGATATTCTACAGATAGAAAAAGAATTATTTTCTTACAACGGCGATCTTGCCGGTAATTTTTTTTGAGGGGTCATCCTTATTAAAAGCTATTATCTGATAAATGCCTGACGAAACTATTTTTCCTTTGTTGTCCCTTCCGTCCCATCCGAACTGAATATCAAATCCGTCGCTGCCGTCGCCTCCTCTGATCAGAAACCCTTTCATGTCGAATATTTTTGCTGAATTATAGTTGTTGCCGTCATCGGGAAAATAAAATCCCATTACTGAACTTCCGTCATTAATGAACGGTGAAGGTTTTGTATTGATACCGCCTTTTTCAACCTTATCAGTTTTAAATATTTTCCCGTACTCGATAAATACCAGACCGTTCTCTGATGCCAGTATCGCAGTACCGTTCACTTCATCAAATTCGATATCATTTATTTCCTGATCTATCAGATCGGTTTTTATTATTTTTCCCGGGACTGACTGAGATACTTTTGAATATTTAGGCACATAATGACGCCATTCACTATTATCGGGAGAAAGAACGCTTACACCTTTATCGGTCGCGAACCATTTTTCATTGATATTATTCACCTTGATATCGTGTATGAAGTTGCTGACCGGACCTATATTCACTGAATTAACATTTCCAATTGTCAGAGAAGCAGGGTTCGAGGGGGCTACATTCAGATCAATATACTTTATGCCGTTGTTCGTTCCAATCCATACCACATCCGATCTGTCTTTTATAATATCAGTAATACCCTCAGCAACAGGGATCACATTAAGATTGAGTATGCTCCCTTCAATCCTGCCGACAGCAAGCCCCCCGCTGAAATTCAACGACTGATTCGCTCCGCCGACCCACACCCATGTCCGGTCTTTGTGCTGATCTGCGAAGATTTCATATCCTTTAAGAAAATTCGAAGTCAGGTATGAATCTTTTATATTCATATTTCCGTCAAGAACCACAAGCGTTGAGTCCGGTCTGTAGTCATCCCAGTTGGTTATCCACACATTACCCTCATGATCTTCAGCTATTCCGGGATGAACGGGGTATCTTACGGATAATGCAGACCCGAATGAAAGTTTTTTACTGTACTCGTATGACGAATTCGAATAAGAAAAATAATTAACTCCCGCACCCCATGTACAGATGAAAAGCCCGTCACCTTTGAGAAGCATATTCGTAGCTCCGTCTCCTGTTGCTCTTGCGGAGATCGTATTTTCGGAAAATTCCTGATCCTGCATATCCATAAATGAAAATTTTTGATTCGCAAGATAAACAAGCCGTTCATTTGAACCAGCTATCTTCGCTTTTTTGATGCCTTTCATTTTTGGTAGATTAAAAACGAGCTGAACTTCTTCTTCAGAATTAAGGTCATAGCTAAATATTCCATACTCTCTTGCGGAATATATGTTATCTTCCGAAACCGTGAAGTGAAAATTTGAGGGATCTGAATCGTAAGCTCCGTAAATAATATTATCATCCGCACCGGAAAGATCACTGTTTATTGCTATAACCACCGGAGAACCGTCTTCTTCCTGCACGCTCAAAACATAAAATTTATCCTCATTAAATAAACCGCGGTATAGTTTTTTCCCGCTGAGCACAGTCTCATTTACCGCACTATCGCCGTCTATTCTGTA
>JAFGUL010000139.1 GCA_016938535.1 Candidatus Delongbacteria bacterium | reverse complement strand
TGAAATCTACAACTCGCTGAACAAGCATAGCGAGAAGGATATCATCAACTGTCTGTCCTGCGGGTACCGTGAATGCAAAAAAATGGCGAAGGCGATTTACAACGGTCTTAACAGAAAAGAAAACTGCTTTTACTACGCCAACTCAATGCTGCATCAACATGAAGAGGTCGAAGCCGCATTTCACGCGGTTGAAGAAAAAAACAGAAACTTCAAAACATTCTCTGACAATCTTTCTGTGCTTGTCGATTCCCTCGAAAATTATATTTCACGGGCTGAAACATCTCTGCAGAGCGCTTCCGGCGCTATTGAACTGATTGTCGAATCCAACAAAAACGCGAGCGCCATCACCGCAATGGTGAACGAAATATCCTTTCAGACGAATCTGCTCTCGTTAAACGCGGCCATCGAAGCGGCACGGGCGGGTTCGATGGGACGCGGTTTCGCGGTGGTCGCGAATGAAGTGCGAAGCCTGGCGCAAAAAAGCGGCGAATCCGCAACACAGATCAAGCATCTTCTCGAGAGCACAACCGACGAAATCGCGGCAGGCAGGGTCTCGGTCTCGCAGACAAAGGACTGGTTCACACGCATACGAAACGAGATCAACGAGTTCAGCGACATGATACGCAAACTCGAAAGTCAATTCAGCTGAAAAGGTCCCGTTCTCCCGCATACTGAAATTCATCCGGCACTAAACAGCGAATAATCACCGCTCATATAAATCAATTTTGTACATATATTCTTTTAACTTGTACGACTATTTTTGTTGACTTTATTTTATTATGTCCCGCATTCAATGGCTAAGCGCAATTGTTAAACACCTCTAAGGGAGTAAGAAAACCAAGAGACTTTCTCGGACGATTGTTCAATAGCGACTCTATTCTCTTTAACTGTGAATATGAAATCAATTCAAAATTTGTTTTCTTCGGAAGAAATCTTCGAATAAGACCGATCCCATTTTCAACTCCACCTTTCTCCCAGCTGTGATAAGGATTGCAAAAATATGTATCAGAGTGCAAAGCTTCTCGTATAATTTCATGTTCGGCATTTTCGAGACCGTTATCGAAGGTTATTGATTTTCTCCATTTTTTTGGAAACTTGCTCAACATCCTTACTACACTTTCTCTCATATTTTTTGCAGTTTTTCTTGTTATCTTACAGAAGAACATTATCTGAAGTTTTCTCTCTCGCACAACCGCTATCGCAGCTTTGCTTTGTCGTGATACTATGGTATCAGCTTCCCAATGTCCATATTCTGACCGGTCATTTATTTTATCTGGGCGATCATTTATCATTATCCGATTTGGTATCTTAACCATGCGTTTTCCCGGTTTTATTGCTCTTTTCTGTCTTTTTCTTCTGCCCCGAACAAGGTACTGAATCAGTTCCGGACGGTCCTCATACAGATAAAGATAAATTGATTCGTAATTTGTTTTTAGTCCCGGATGATCTATTCCGATTCGTCCCGCAATTTGTTCCGGTGAGTATCCCTTCTTCAATTTTGCTTCAACGTATTCGATTATCTCTGTACTTTTTAGCCGAGCTTTTTTATGTGAGAGTTCACTTCTTGCATCACATCGAAGTTGAGCTCGATTCGCCCTATACTTTGTTTGCCTTATTGTTGTTCCATTTCTTCTGATTTCCCTGCTGATTGTTGAAGAATTTCGGTTTAATCTTTCGGCAATCTCTTTTTGAGTCCAGTTCCGCTCCAGCAATATTGCAATTTCTTCTCTGTCCTCGATTGATAAATGTTTGTAGACAGATTTCGTATTCCTCACTACTTTACTCATAAAAGGGCTTCTCTCCTTGGTTTGTTTGTGGTGAATCAACCTTGAGAGATGTCCCTTTTTTCTAATACTCTTTTCTTCTAATTAATTGCACTTCTCGATTGAAGTGGTG